>NZ_JBHYVA010000254.1:0-10725 GCF_042750055.1 Streptomyces sp. NPDC059456 | reverse complement strand
GGCCCCGCGGCCCCGGCCCCCCACACTTCGGCCCGCCGACGGGCAGTCGACGTCGCCGGGCGGACGGCATCACGGCCTCAGGGCGACGGCCGGCGTCGGCATGATGACCGGGAAGCTCCGGCGGTGATCCTGCTCGTGGCTACGCCGGGCTGTACCTGGCAGCAGCCGCCCCCGGCTTCGTCCGGGCCGACGATCGACTCGATCACCGAGCGGACCGGCCCACCCCCGTCCGCCGGAGCCGCAGCATGGGCCGGGACTGCTGAGGTCAGGGCCGTTGTCCGTGAGGGCAGAGGCAGCTGACAGCATTGTCAGGCACGTTTTCGCTCGTTCACATGTCACTCGACCTTGGGTACGACACGCTCAAGGAGCCTGAGCCAGCGCCCCGACGACGGACGTCGGGACCGCGGTGGCCGCTCCTGGGCCGCCAGCCAGTGCTGGAGCTCCGCGTGCCGGAACTGCCACGAGACCCCGTGGACGCGCAGCACGCCCGCCCGGTGTCCCCAGTCGAGGAACGCCGCGACCTTCCAGGGAAGCAGGTCGCGCCGCTTCATCATCGTCATGGCGATGACGTACCGGAGCCAGCTGATCAGTCCGATGGCGAAGGCCGCGAAGAAGCCCACCGCGCCTCCGAAGGCCGTACCCGACCAGGGCGGGTAGTCGACCAGCCAAAAGACCAACGTGCCCGTCGCCGCTCCCGCCAACAGCCCCAGACCATCCCACTTCCAGTAGTAGGCCGGTGAGAAGTTGCCGCTCAGGGTACGGTCGAGCCCGACCTTGGCCTCCATGCCGTAGCCCAGGACCACCCCGATCACCCCGCCGACAACGAGTCCCGCGACCGGACCGAACAGCAGGTACGTACCCAGGCCGAAGGCCGAGCCGATGGCTCCGCCGATCTCCAGGCCCGACAGGATGCTCAGCAGCAGCCGGGACCGTTTGGGACCTTCGAAGCGTTCACGGAGGCCTCGCGTACGCCGGTTGACGACGGGCACCCAGGTCCGGTGGGCGATCCCGGTCGCGGCGGCCGCCGCGGTGACGACGGCGGTGAAGGCTGCGGCCGCCCACAGCCTGCGACCGGTGGCGCCCGACAGGTCGGCCGTCCCGTCGGTCAGGTGTCCGGCGGTGGTCAGGGCGTGGCCGGGCCCCCCGACGGCTGCCAGCAGACAGGCCACGCAGAAGAAGAGCACGATCCCCACGTGCGCCACCGCCTGCACGGCGCGCACCCGCCGCTCGCCCGCGATGACCCACATGCGGCTGAGGGTGAGATCCTCGGATGCGTGTCGGCCGAGGTGGCGGGCGAGTTCGGCCAGCCAGCGCACGGCCGTCGGCGCGTCCGGTGGTCGGGGTTCGGCCACCACGGCGTCTGTGCAGGCGGCCGGGACGAATGCCGCCAGGAGTCGTTCGTGCAACGCCTCGTCCGCCCCGTCGCCCGTCCGCACCAGTGCGTGGACCAGCTCCGTGACCGGTATCTGTGGGTCGGGCCCGGTGACCGCCTTGACCGCCAGTACGAGCTTCCAGGGGGAGTCCAGGCGGCGGGCGGCTGTGCTCGCCTCGCCGAGCCGCAAATCGGCGCGCAGGTCTTCCCAATGCCCATCGGTCGGGTAGCCCGGGACCCCGTCGGTCAGGGCGCCGACTATCTCGGGGACGGACAGTCGCTGCATTTCCACCACGCATGCCGAGGACGGACCGGGCCGCGTGTCATCGTCCCCCGTGCTGCGCACGGTGACAACCACGGGTGCGGGCCGCCCGCTGCCGGCCGTCAGATAGCGGTCGATGGCCGCGACGAGGTACCCGAAGGGCCCGTCCGCGTTGGCCTCCTGGGGTATGCGCACCTCGTCCAGTCCGTCGAGGACCGGAAGGATCCAGCGGCCGTCGACGAGCGCTCTGGCCGTCTCGGCGTCGTCGCACAGTTTCTGCTTGAGCAACTGGTCGGCGAGCCAACCCTCGAAGTGCCGTACGAGTCGGTCGTAGCCGGCCTGCGAGCCGTCGGGCCTGGACTCGGGAGGTGGGGTACGCCAGTTGACGAGGGTGAGGAGGACGGGCACCGGCTCGTCCTTCGCGCGGCTTTCGAGGAGCTCCGTTGCGAGGTGCACCGCGAGCACGGTCTTCCCGGACCCGGCGGCGCCGCGTACGACGAGGCGGCCGTTCGGGATCGCGTCGTAGAAGTGCCGCACGGTCGCGTACACGGCCCGCTTGGGGACACCCGCGCTCACGTCAAGGGTCTCGTAGCCGACGTTGATGGCGTGCAGTCCGGCGTGGGCTCCGATGCCGGACTTGGACAGCGCGAAACGTCCCACATGCCGGGTTGACCTCTGGTGCAGCCGGCCGAGGGCGTCGTGCAGATGGGCGGGGGCGACCGGCAGTACGCGGCGTTCGCGGAGCCGCGCGCTGCCCAGATCCCGTTCGGAGCCGGCATAGGAACGGTGACGGATGCTCACGGGCGTCTGCGTGACATCGGTGGCCCGAGCGGGGTCGGAGAAGTACCTGTCGACACGCCGGGTGAGTTCCTCGACGTCAGGCGGGAGAACGCGGAGGTCGGAGTGGAGGTACCCGAGCACCTGCCGGGCGAACTCGGTCGTGCCGAGCCCGGCGTCGTTGATGGCTCCCTGGCCGTCGCGGCTGGCGAACAGGAAGTACTGGTCGATCTCCTTGTCGGACAGGTCGCCTTGCGGGAAGCGCCGGGGAACGGGTTCGCGCTCCCGCCTCTTCAGGTACCAGCCGCAGGTGTCGACGATGAAGATCTGCCGTGTCAGGCCGAGGTGTTCCTCGTCCTCGCAGAGCAGATGGCGGCGCAGATCATCGAAGAGCATGCTCTGTGGGTCCCGCTCGATGGACTCGGCGAGCAGCAGGTGACGGCTCATGGTCGAGGGCGCGATCACGCCGTGGCCGCCCCAGTACGTGAAGAGCAGCTCGCGGGTGCGGTCGAGTTCGATGAACGTCTTCCGCACGAGGTCGGCGGAGGCCGGCGTGACGGGGATGCCCAGGGCCGCCGCCCGCGTGACGGCTTCCTCGGCGAAGTCGGGTGTCGGGGACAGCAACAGGGTGATGTTCTCCGCGGGGACACCGCAGGCCCGCAGCCACTCCGCGAAGCGCAGTGCGTCACGGGCCGGCCCGGGGAGCTCGCTGTACTCGGCACCGTCCGCGTAGACCTCGATGCCGACGAGGGCCGCCGTGACCCCTGCGGGGTCCACCGGGCCCTCGTTCATCCGATCCATGCGGTCACGGCCTCCCACATCGCATCGTTGTCCCAGTAGGCGCTGTGCGACTCGATGAACGGCTGCATGTTGTCGACGTGCATGTCCTGCACCCGCGTCCCGAACACCGGCTGGGCGGGATACGAGAGGAAGTCCCTGCGATCGAAGATGTTCAGCCAGCGCTCGGGGAACCGTGCGGGCAGTCCGGTTTCCCGCACGAACGGCAGGCAGGCGAGGGCGTCGAGCTCGTAGAGGTGCGAGGCCTGGCTTCCCACGGTGATCAGCTGATCGACCTTGCCCACTCCCTCGGGCCCCGCCGTGTCGGCGAGCAGCTCGACGCACGCGATGCCTCCGAGGCTGTGCCCGATCAGCGTGACCGCGTCGCCAGGGGCCGAGGCCACGACCGCGGCGATCTCCTCGCGCATGCCTCTCCCGTGCACCTGGTAGCGGAGGATGTCTCCCGTGAGCGGGGCGGCCCCGTCACTCATCGCGCCGCGGTGCTGTTGCCCGTACCAGGTCGCGATCGGCGCGGCGAGGGACAGGGCAACCTTCTTGAAAGGGTTCCCGGCACCCCGGTCCTGTGCGGACAGGTCGCCGACCACGTGGGAGTGCAGGGTGTCGCGGAACGGTCCGACCCGGGTCACCCTGCCGTCGCGCTCGGCGGCCGCGAGAGTGTGCGCGACGAGCGCGGTGGCGACGGCGGCCCGGTGCTGGACGCCGGACCGGTCGACGGTCTTGGCGGCCGCACGGAGTTCAGGGGCGCGGCGCACGTCCTCAAGGGCCAGATCGAAGTAGGACTCGAGTCCGGCGTCTCGCAGGGCGGCCGCAGTCCGGGGCCTCGGCCGGTAGCCGTCGACCGTGGCCAGGAAGGCCCGTTCGTCGCGTGCGGCGGCGTCGGGGGCGAGGCGCAGGACCCGCAAGTCGTACCACGGATCCAGGTAGAGGACCTCCCAGTGACTCATTCGGGCGTCCTCGGCGCTCTCCTTTTGACCCCCCTGTGTGCGGTGGTAGTCGGGGATCGATAACCCGCCCAGATTCAGCCGGACGCCGTGTGAGTCGCCCCAATACACACCCCGGACGTCCAAGTCGGGAGCCCGGCCCTGCAGTTCTTCCTTGATCTTGGTCAGCGTTTCGGAGAACTTCTTCGCACGCACTCCCGTGCCGTGCACGAAGACTACGGATCGGTACACCCGCCACCTCTGTCCATACGGCGAAGCCCGCACGCGACGCGCGCCCCGTCCCCCACGCTTCGGGCCCGGTCGGCTTCGAGGAGCCATTTCATAGCACACGCCCCGCCCCGGCACACAATGCCCGAGGTGCGGGGTGCCACGGTTCCGGTTCCCGGCAACACGGCTTCGGGTGGGTGGCTTTGACACGGACCCTCCGGTGCCGGAAGGAACCACGATTCCGGAGGCCCGGGCCCGGCCCGGTGATGCGGTTGCGGTCACGACCAGTCGGGGCGGTTGGCCTGCCCCGATGCCTTCGGGCCCACCACGGCCGCCGCGGTCAACACGATCCTCCGGGCCTGAGGCAGGACCTGCGGAGCGGCCCCCCGCCCGGGGCGGGACGGGGAGCCGGGTCATGCGCGGGCGGTTGCTCAGCGTTCCTGGACGAACGTGCCGTCCTTGCGGGATCCCGCGGAGCAGGAACGCTTCTCCGCGGCGGTCATCTTCCTGCTCTTCACCACGACCGCGTTGCTCTTGCCGTCGGTGCCGTTCTGGACCGGACCGGTGATGGTGTCCTGGAAGTACCAGTAGTAGTGGCCCCACTTGGGGCTGTCGTAGTGCGTCTGCCAGGTGCCGGAGACCTTCTGCATCACCTGGGCGCGCGAGATCCAGCCGACCTCGCCGGGCTTGACCGTCATGTTGAGCGAGCTGCTCTCCGAGTGCGAGCTCGACCAACTGTGACTGTAACTCGCGGTTATGCTCAGGTCCACGATGCCCGCGATCTTGCCGCCGGCGGTGACGGAGACGCCCAGGGAGTCGGTGGATCCCACCGTGTCGTCCCACGTCATCGCCTGAGTGGCATCGGACGTGCTGCAGTTGAAGAGGGAGTTCGACACCTGCCGGAACTCGCCCAGGTACGCCTCTTCGAGCCGGGGCGTGTTGAACGTGCACTTGCCTTCGCCCGAGGCGCAGTCCGCCATGAGCTGCTGCCGTGTGGGCTGGTCGGCGGCGGATGCCGGAAGGACGGCCGCGGCCGCGACTGCGCAGGTCGCGATCGTCATGGTCAGCGCGCGCGCTGCGTAGCGCCCGACGCGGTTCGTTGTCATCGTGGAGCCTCTCGCTTGGGTGGGGGGACGGTGAACCGCCTTACGACGCCGGTGAATCCCACCGCCGTCGACCGCACGTTCCATCACCGCCTGTTGCTTGTGAGATTCTCCGGGTAGGTATGAGGCGTACGGCATAAATGAGCCACTTGCGACCTGCCCTTCCCCTATACGGCGAGCGTATGGACGGGGACGGTGAGTTCGGCCCGGCTCTGCCTCTCGGACCGCACCACCGTGATCCGCGACGAGGTGTCCCACGTACCGGCGGACGGCCGGCCGGATGCCGCCGGACCCATGCGCTCCCCGGGCCCGTCGATCTTGACCGCCCCGGTGGACGAGAGCCACGGGCCGCTTTCTAGGCTGACCCCATGTCCGACGAGTCACCTCTCATCCGCAGCCTGCGGGCAGCCGTCGCCGCCGCCCCCGAAGACGTGCCGCTGCGGCTGCACTTCGCCGAACTGCTCCTCGCGGAGGGGAGGCACGACGAGGCCGTCACGCAAGCCGCGGTCGCACTGCAGCATGCGCCGGGCGACGTAGCCGTACGGGGCCTGATGGTCCGGGCCATGCAACCACCCACGGTCGGCACGCCCCCGCCCGCAGCCACCGCAACCCCGCCCCGGGCCGGCGCGTCCGCCGTCCCCCCGCCCGCCACGGACGGCACCCAACGCCCCGGCTTCGACTGGGCCGCCGCCGAGCAGGAAGTCGCCGACGTCGTCGGCCCCCGCTTCGCGGCCGGCCCCACCGATCCCGCCGACGCGGGCGATGCCACCGAGGCCCCCCTGACCGCGGACGGCAGCGGCGACCCGGCCGGTGCGTCCGCCTGGGACATCGACGCCCCCGGCGACGTACGCCTCGCCGACGTCGGCGGCATGCAGCAGGTCAAGGACCGGCTCGAAGCCGCCTTCCTCGCTCCGATGCGCAATCCCGAACTCCGCAAGCTGTACGGCAAGTCGCTCCGCGGCGGCCTGCTCCTCTACGGGCCGCCCGGCTGCGGCAAGACGTTCATCGCACGGGCCGTCGCCGGCGAACTCGGTGCCGGCTTCATGTCGGTCTCGCTCTCCGACATCCTCGACATGTACATCGGCACCTCGGAGAAGAACCTCCACGACATCTTCGAGGCCGCCCGCCGCCAAGCGCCCTGCGTGGTCTTCCTCGACGAGCTGGACGCGCTCGGCGCCAAGCGCTCGCGCATGCACCACAGCGGTCTGCGCAATGTCGTCAACCAGCTCCTCACCGAGCTCGACGGCATCAACGCCGCACAGAACGAGGGCGTCTTCGTGCTCGCCGCGACCAACGTCCCCTGGGACGTGGACCTCGCCCTGCGCCGCCCCGGCCGACTGGACCGCACCCTGCTCGTGCTGCCGCCGGACGCCCCGGCCCGGGAGGCGATCCTCCGCTACCACCTGCGCGAGCGCCCCATCGAGTCCGTCGATCTCGCTAAGATCGTCAAGGTCACGGAGGACTTCTCGGGCGCCGATCTCGCCCATGTCTGCGAGAGCGCGGCCGAGTACGCGCTCCTGGACTCCGTCCGGTCCGGCACCGTCCGCATGATCGGCACCAAGGACCTCCTGAACGCGGCCAAGCAGATCAAACCGTCCAGTGAATCCTGGTTCGCCTCCGCCCGCAACGTGGCCATGTTCGCCAACGACGGCGGCATCTACGACGACCTGGTCGCCTACCTGAAGAAGAAGCGCAAACTGTGAGTGGAACATCCCTGCACCCGCGGGTCGAACAGGCCCTTGAGGTGTACGGCATGAAGCGGTACGAGGAGGCCCTCGCCCTCCTCGACCGGCGTCTTGCCGAGGCGCCCGACGACCACGGGGCATGGACCGTGCGCGCCCGCTGCCTCACCGCCGCCGGCCGCAACGAGGAGGGGCTCGACGCTGCGGACCGGGCCCTGAAGCTCGAACCCGAGCTCGCCGACGGGCACTTCATGCGCGGATTCGCCCTGCGCAGGATGAGCCGGCTGCCCGAGGCCGAGCAGTCGCAGCGCGAGGCCATCCGCCTCGCGCCGGATCGCTGGGGCCCGCGTGCCCAGCGCGCCGAGATGCTGATCTTCGTGGGAACGAAGGAGGAAGCACTCCAGGAGGCCCAGGAGGCCGTACGGCTCGGCCCCGACGTCGTCGACACGTGGCACACCATGTACAAGGTCGCCGCGTTCAACAGCCGCTCCGACCTGCTGGACGAATCCGTGCGCCAGCTCCTGCGCATCGACCCGACCGACCAGCTCGCCGTCGCCACGGTCACGCACCGCGAGGTCCGCAAGCCCGGCACGTCCGCCGCCCGGGCCGCCGACCTCTACGCCGGCGCACTCGCCGCCGCCCCCGACTCCGAGTCGCTCCGATCCGACCTCGACCGGGCCGTCTACCGGATGCTGCGTGGCACCCGATGGCTCGCCCTGCTCTGTCTGGCCATGGCCGCCGTCACCGCCGACGTCTTCCCCGCCGGGGGCGGGGCGAAGGAACTGCCCGTCGATCTCGGTACCCGGCTGTGGGCGCTCACTCTGATGGGCCTGGTGTGGGGCTTCGGCGCCTGGCGGCGCTACCGGCGGCTGCGGACCGGAGCACGGCTCACCGTGTCCGTGCTCGTGCGCCGCTCCTTCTGGCCCAGGGTCGTGCTCGGCCAGGCCACCTGGGCCACGCTGTGCGCGCTGCTGCTCGTGGTCCTGCCATGGAGCGAGCGTACCGTCCCCCAGGTCCTGTTCTGGCTGGCCCTCGTACCGAACCTGCTCAGCATCACCCACGACCGGGACAAGGTCTGATGAGCCGGGCCCTGCAACAGGCCGACGTCCTCTGCGACCTGGGACGCCACGAGCAGGCCGCCGCACTCGCCGCCCAGCACCTCGCCGAACACCCCGACGACGCCACCGCACTCGTGCTGCTCGCCCGCTGCCGGCACCGCCTCGGCGACGAACAGCAGGCGCTCACCACCGTCGAACACGCCCTGCGCGTCGAACCCGAGTCGGTGAGCGCCCGGCTCCTGCACACCCACGTCCTGCTCGCCCTGAAGGAGTACGAGCGGGCCGAGGGCTCCGCCCGGCGCGCCGTCGAGCTCGCCCCGCAGTACTGGGGGAGCCACTACACCCTCGGCACCGTCCTCGACCGCGAAGTCCGCGGCCGCGCCGTCCGCAAGAAGCGCAGGCGGGCCGCATACGAGTCGGCCCGCGCGGCCGTCGCCCTCGCCCCCGAGGAGAGCGACGCGCACTTCCTCGTCGGCCTGACCGCCCAACGCACCGGCAACCACCGCGTCGCCCGGCAGGCCTACGAGACGGCGCTGCGGCTCGACCCGGACAGCAGCGGGGCCCACAACAACCTCTCGCTGCTCCATCTGCGCCACGGCCGGCTCCGCCCCGGCTCGTGGACCCGGGCAGCGGAGGGCTTCGTCCAGTCCGCCGCCCTCGACCTGAACGACCGCCGGGCCCGCCACAACCTGGAGACCATGGCCTGGGGAGCGGTCTCGGGCTGCCGCTGGGTGGCCCTCGCCGGAATCATCGCCGTGTCGTGCGGCTCTGCCCGCCTGCGTGCGGGCGCCGCCGGCACCGACGCCCTCGTCACCCACCTGGTGTGCACGGCCGTGCTGGCCGGCAGCTGGGGAGGCTGGTTGCTGTGGCAGAGCCGGCGGGTCCCGCCCCACCTGCGCCGTCCCCTCCTGCTGGTGGCGCGCGGCTGCCGGCAGGTCCTCGGCATGGCGTTCGCCGTCGGGCTGCTCATCGTCCACTCGGCCCTGGCGCTGGTGCTGTGGCGCAGCGTCCTGTTCGGTGCGCTCGCGATTCCGCTGTTCTTCTTCGCGCTCGTCATGTCCGTGGCCGGCCGTACCGCCCTTGAGCAGCGCGCACCGAAGCCGTAGGAGACGACGACCCACGGTACGACGCCGGTCCGGATCCCGATGGCGGTTGCGGCCCGGGCCATGGAGTGGGTGCGTTCGTAGGAATTGCCGGGACCACCAGCGAGCAGTGTGTCGGCCGTCGCCGGAGTGCGGAGACGGCATCGGCGTTGGCCGAGCGTCAGTCCGGCGGGTCGAGGTCGCCGGTGGCGAACAGCCGGTCGGCGCGGCCCGTGTGAGCGTGTCGAGCAGCGCCGGTGCGGTGGCTGCGGTCCACCTCAGGTGCAGCGGCCACCGTCCGGCGCGGGTGTTGCGCCCGTTCCCGCGTGAGCCTCCGTGGTCGTCGTGGTGGCGGGGGCGAGGTGGTGCTCGTACGTCCGGAAACCGTCGCGGACGCCGAGGAGGACCTCGCCGAGGGCCAGGTAACCCTCGCTGATGAGCGGGGTGTCACGCAGCGCCTCGATGAGGAAGTAGTACGCGCCCAGGTCCTCGGTCTCCAGGACGGCGAAGTCGGAGTGGCTGCCGCTGAACGCCTCGGCGTCGAAGAACCGGGCCGTGACCCGGTCCGCGTAGCGGGCGAAGACCGGTTCGATGTGTGTGGCGCGCATCCGGTTGCGTTCCTCGCGCGACAGCGCCAGCCAGCGCGGCGTGAGCGTGTAGGTCAGCACGATGCCGTAGGTCATGAGTCCCCCGAAGCCAGTTGTTTACACCGTTAACTCTGATGGGAAGCTAAAGTGATACCTGTTAACTTTGTCAAGTGGAAGGCAGACCGGCCCAGATGACGGACACCCCGCACGGCACCCGGCCCAGGCGCCGCCACCGCGTACGCGACGAAGCCCTGGCCGACGCGATGCGCATCGCCCGGCGGCTACTGGTGGAGGAAGGGTCTGCTGCGGTGACGGTCCGGGCTGTCGCCCGGGAGATGGGTCTGACCGCGCCGGGCCTCTACCGCTACTACGCCGGGCACCGGGAGCTCGTCCAGGCCCTGGTCTCACACCTCTACGAGGAGCTCGCCGCCGCCTTGGCCGCCGCACGCGAGAGGCGGCCGGCCGACGAGCCGGGGCAGCGGCTGAGGGAAGTGTGCCGGGAGCTGCGGCGGTGGGCGCTGACCCACCCGCAGGAGTTCACCCTGCTCTTCGCCAAGCCCGTGGCAGACGCCGGCACGACACCCGAGGACGCCGCGCACGACTCCAGTTGGCGCTTCGGGTCCGTCCTGCTCGACCTCATGGTGCAGATGTGGCGCCGCGGCGGCATGCAGGCGCCTACGGATCTGGACCCGGCCTGGGTGGTGCAGCTGGAGGAGGTGCGCGAGCACCTGGCCGGGGAGCCGGTGCCACTGGAGGGGATCTACGTCTTCGTCGCCTGCTGGGCGCGGCTGTACGGGGCGGTCGCGGTCGAGGTCTTCGGGCACCTCGACTTCGCCCACACCGACCCTGAGCCCCA
>NZ_JBHYVA010000253.1:0-10793 GCF_042750055.1 Streptomyces sp. NPDC059456 | reverse complement strand
TCCACTCACATCTTCTGCGGCAGCGTCAGATGTTTTTTAGCGACAGGGCCCCCCGGGGTGGGTCGGCGGGCCGGGCGTTAACGCCGTTAACGGCGTTAACGGTTGGCGGTGGCGGCGGACGGCGGGCCTAGCATGCGGGGATGAGTGATCTTGGGGACTGGGCGCAGGCGTTCCGGGTGGACGTGGCCGAGCGGGAGCTGGAGGATCTGGCCGAGCGGCTGGACCGGGTGCGCTGGCCCGATGAACTGCCGGGGGTGGGGCGGGCGTACGGGATGCCGCTCGGGGAGGTGCGGGAGCTCGCGCGGTACTGGCGGGACGGGTACGACTGGCGGGCGGCCGAGGCGCGGTTGAACGAGTGGCCGCAGTACACCACGGTCATCGATGGGGCCCGGGTGCACTTCGCGCACGTCCGCTCGCCCGAGGCCGGTGCCACGCCGCTGCTGATGACCCACGGCTGGCCCGGGTCGTTCGTGGAGTTCCAGCGGGTGGCCGGGCCGCTGACCGATCCGCGGGCGCACGGCGGGGATCCCGCTGACGCGTTCCACCTGGTGCTCCCGCACATCCCGGGCTTCGGCCTGTCCGGGCCGACCCGGGAGAGAGGCTGGGAGTTCAAGCGGACCGCCCGGGCCTTCGGGGTGCTGATGGGGCGGCTCGGGTACGCGGCGTACGGGGTGCAGGGCGGCGACTGGGGGGCGGCCGTTTCGCGGGAGCTCGGGAGGATCCGGCCGGGGAACGTGCTCGGGGTGCACCTGAACCTGCTGCCCGGGGGAGGGGCGACCGAGGAGCCGCGGGCCGAGGAGCTGGCCGGGCTGAGCGCGGCCGAGCGGGAGCGGACGCTGGCTTCGTGGGAGAGGTTCCGGGTCTGGTCGCGGGAGCGGCAGGGGTACGCCGACATCCAGGCGACCCGGCCGCAGACCCTCGCGTACGGGCTGAACGATTCGCCGGTCGGGCTGCTCGCCTGGATCGGGGAGAAGTTCGCCGAGTGGAGCGACCCCGGGTGCCCGATCGACCGGGACCAGATGCTGACCAACGTGATGCTGTACTGGCTGACCGGGACGGCGGGGTCCGCCGCACGCATCTACTACGAGCGCGCGCACGCCGACCACCACGGACTGCCGCCCGAGGTGTCGGCCACGCCGACCGCGCTGGCCGACTTCCCGCGGGACAACTTCATCCCGCTGCGGCACATCGCCGCGCGCACCGATGCGATCGTGCGCTGGACCTCGTACGACCGGGGCGGGCACTTCCCGGCGATGGAGGTGCCCGAGCTGCTGGTCGGGGACGTCCGGGCGTTCTTCCGGCAGCTGCGGTCCGGGATGTGAAATGCGGCGCGGGAGGCGGCGTACGGCTGTGATCATCGCCCGATGAGAGACGAACAGCGGACCAGGCCCGTCCTGGTGGGCGACGAGCGCGCCACCTTGACCAGCATCCTGCAGTGGCAGCGGGACACCCTGATGATGAAGTGCGCGGGGCTGACGGACGAGCAGTTGCGGCGCAAGGCGGTCGCGCCGTCGGGGCTGAGCCTGATCGGGCTGGTGCGGCACCTCGCGGAGGTCGAGCGGGGCTGGTTCCGCAACGTCCTGAACGACGAGGACGTGCGCGGCCACTTCCCGAAGAACGAGGCCGGGGAGTGGACGGAGTTCCACGTGGAGGACGCCGACCCGGCCGAGTCGTTCAGGATCTGGAAGGAGAGCTGCGCGCGGTCCCGGGCGATCGTCGATGCCGCCGAGTCGCTCGACGTGCAGGGACGCCACGGCGACGAGGCGTACTCGCTGCACTACATCCTGGCCCACATGATCGAGGAGTACGCCCGGCACAACGGGCACGCGGACCTGCTGCGCGAGGCGATCGACGGGGTGACGGGGGAGTAGCCGCGCCTCACGCGGAATGCGCGGTGCCGGCGGCGTCCAGGGCGGTGAGGGCCACCGGCCACGGGAAGTGGGGCGGGGCGTCGGGGCCGGCCGGGCCGGGGACGAAGCCGTCTTCGCCGTAGAGGACGGTGACGCCGGCGCCGCGCAGGGTGGCGAGGGACTGGTCGAACTGCGGGTGGGCGGCGAGGGCCGTGTTCATGCAGGGCATGGTGACCACGGGGGTGCCCTTGCCGATCGCCTCGGCGGCGACGCCGACGGCGAAGCGGTCGGTGAGGCCGAGGGCCCAGGCGTTGAGGGAGTTGAAGGTGGCCGGGGCGAAGAGCAGTGCGTCGGCGGCGGGCCACACGTCGGGCTCGCCGGGGAGCTTGTACTGCCAGCGCACGGGGTGGCCGGTCAGGGCGGCCAGGCCGTCGAGGCTTCCGTCGAGCCAGTGCGCGGCCGTGGGAGTGAGGCCGAGACAGACGTCCCAGCCGCGGGCCTGGGCGTCCTCGATCACATGGGCCACGTCGAAGACGGGCGGGGCGGCGGAGCAGAGCAGGTAGAGCGTTCTCGTGGGGGTCATACCGACATGTGATCACATTGCTTGATCTCTGCCCTAGTTGAGGGGGAGTGATCGGCCGAATGTGAGTGATCAGGTTTCATGCCGAGGTGGCGAGGAACCCGGTCACGACGGCGTGGAAGGCCTCTGGGCGGTCGAGGTGGACGTCGTGAGCGGCGCCCGGTACGCAGACCGCCGTCGTGGGCGGGCCCGGCGGGGTCAGCATGCGCTGTGACTCCTGTGCCGGGATGATCCCCTTCTCGCCGGTCACGAGCAGGGTCGGGCAGGCGACCCGCTGCCACTCGGGCCACCAGTCGCGGGTGGTGTTCTCCGTGATGGCGGCGACCATGACGTCCCGTTCGAAGCGCGGGTACCAGCCGTCCGCCCGCTGCTCCAGCCCGGCCGCCCAGGCCTCACTGCCCAGGAACGCGCGTGCCGCGTCGAGCGTGGGGAAGGGGAGCGGCCAGGAGCCGAGCAGGGCGCCGATTTCGGCCGGGGTGGCGGGGTCGGCGGCCGCCGCGCCCGCTTCGACCAGGACGAGGGCCCGGACCAGGTCCGGGTGGGCGGCCGCGGTGAGCAGGGCGGTGTGCCCGCCGAGGGACTGGCCGATCAGGACCGGGCGGTCCAGGCCCAGTTGTGCGGTGACGGCGAGGACGTCCGCGACGTGGGCCGCGCGCGAGACGTCGGTCGGGCGGCGCTCGCTCGCGCCGTGGCCGCGCTGGTCCACTGCCACCACCCGGTGGTGCGGGGAGAGGTGCGCGGCCATCGCGTCCCACTCGCCGGCGTGTCCCGCCAGGCCGTGCAGGAGGACGACCGGAGTGCCGGTGCCGCCCCAGTCCCGGCAGGAGAGGCGGACGCCGTCCTGCGGGCTGGTGACGTTGCGTTCGGTCCAGGTCGTCGTCATCGGGACATCTTCCAAGATTTTTCGGCGGTGGGCGATGAGTTTCGTGCGGGGCGGGCGTCTACCCCTGTGACAGTGCAATACGACGCACACCGACCGACAGGAGCACCACAGACATGAGCGAGCCGGTGAAGGGCCCCGCCAGCTACTTCCCTTCGATCGAGAAGAAGTACGGACGCCCCGTCGCGGAATGGAAGGAGCTGATCCGGTCCTCGCCGCTCGGCAAGCACATGGAGCTCGTCTCCTGGCTCAAGGCCGAGCACGGGCTGGGGCACGGCCACGCCAACGCCCTCGTGGCGCACACGCTCGCCGAGGACGCGGGCCGCGCCTGACGGCTCGGGGCCGCGGGCAGGGGCACCGGGAACCGGCGGGCGGGCGGGTCGGCGTGGACGTACGCGTATGCGGCTGAGCTTTTCGGCGATGTTCCGTCTCGCCGGTACGGGCTTGACTGGAGGCATGACACAGACACCGCAGACACCGCAGACACCGCAGGCATCGCAGGCACAGACCCTCGTCATCGGGGGCAACGGCAAGACCGGGCGCCGCGTCGCGCAGAAGCTCCGGCTCCGGGGTCTCCCGGTGCGGATCGGTTCGCGCACCGGAGCCCCGGCCTTCGACTGGAACGCCCCCGGCACCTGGGGCTCGGCGCTGGAAGGCGTCGACCGGGTGTACGTCACCTACTACCCCGACCTGGGCTTCCCGGGGGCCGCCGAGCAGATCGGCGCGTTCTCCGAGGCGGCCGTCGCCGCCGGGGCGCGCCGCCTGGTCCTGCTGTCCGGGCGGGGCGAGGAGGCCGCGCAGCGCGCCGAGGAGGCCCTGAAGGCGTCCGGCGCCGACTGGACGGTCGTCCGGGGCAGCTGGTTCGCCCAGAACTTCGACGAGGGCTTCTTCCTGGATTCCGTACGGGCCGGGGAGATCGCCCTGCCGACCGCGGACGCCGTGGAGGCCTTCGTCGACACCGACGACATCGCCGACGTGGTGGTGGCCGCGCTGACCGACGACCGGCACATCGGCAGGACCTACGAGCTGTCCGGGCCACGGCTGATCGGCTTCGCCGACGTCGCCGCCGAACTGTCGAAGGCGACCGGGCGCACGATCACGTACGTGCCCGTCTCGAACGAGGAGTACCGCGGGGTGCTCCGCGAGAACGGCCTGCCGGAGGAGTTCGCCGACCTGTTCACGCTGATCCTGGACGGGCGCAACGCCCACCTCGTGCACGGGGTGGAGGAGGTCCTCGGCCGGGAGCCCAGGGACTTCGCCGACTACGCCCGTGAGGCGGCGGCCACCGGTGTCTGGGACGTCTGAACTCCTGCCGCGGGGCGGGACGCCGGGGGAGGATGGTCCCATGGACACGCTGACCGGCCTCCTCGAAGGCCCCAAGGCCCGGGGCGCCTTCCTGCTCAAGTCCGTCTTCAACCCGCCGTGGGCGGTACGGATCGAGGACCGGGCCCCGCTGTCGGTGGTCACGATGGTGCACGGGACCGGCTGGCTGCTCCCCGACGGGGGCACGCCGGTGCTGATCGGCCCCGGGGACGTGGCCGTCGTACGGGGACCCGAGCCGTACACGGTGGCGGACGCTCCCGGGACGCCGGTCCAGATCACGGTGGACCCGGAGCAGCGGTGCAGCACTCCGGCCGGCGAGGACGTCAGCGAGTCCATGGCGCTGGGCGTGCGGACCTGGGGCGCGGAGTACCAGGACGCCGGGTCGGCGGTGATGCTGAGCGGTACGTACACGGCGCCGAACGAGATCGGCCGCCGGCTGCTGGGTGCGCTGCCGACGATCCTGGTCCGGCCGGCGGCGGCCGCGGACGCCACGCTGATCGGACTGCTCGGCTCCGAGATCTCCCGGGACGAGCCGGGCCAGGAGCTCGTCCTGGACCGGCTGTTGGACCTGCTGCTGATCGGGGTGCTGCGCACCTGGCTCGCGGACCCCGGTTCGGGGGCCCCGGGCTGGTACCGGGCGCAGGGTGATCCGGTGGTCGGCCGGGCGCTGCGGCTGCTGCACGAGAACCCGGCGCACGGCTGGACGGTGGAGGAGCTGGCCCACAAGGCCGGGGTCTCCCGGGCCTCGCTGGCGCGGCGGTTCACGGACCTGGTCGGCGAACCGCCGATGGCGTACCTGACGGGGTGGCGCCTGGCCCTCGCGGCCGACCTGTTGCGGGAGCCGGACGCCACGGTGGCGACGGTGGCCCGGCGGGTGGGCTACGGCTCGGCGTTCGCGCTGTCGACGGCGTTCAAGCGGGTCCGCGGGATGAGCCCGCAGGAGTTCCGTACCGGCGCCGCGGCGGTGACCGCCGGTCCGGCGGCTCCGGGGTCCTCGCGCACGGTGGTCCTGCCACAGGACGACACCCCCTAGCGGGCCGGGAGGTCCAGGACGGCGACGGTCTGGCCGCCGCTGAGCTCGCCGGTGAGGCGGAAGCCGAGGCCCAGGTAGAACGGCTCGGGGGTGCCGGGGCCGGTCTCCCAGGTGACGTACACGCGCTCGGTGCCGCGGCTGCGGAGCTCGGCGGTGAGGGCCTGGACCGCGAACCGGCCGTAACCCTTGGCCTGGTGGTCGGCGGAGACGTTCAGGCGCCAGATGCCCGAGCGGATGTCGGCGGGGTCCCGTTCCGGGTCCCAGGCGATGTCGACGAAGGCCATGACGAAGCCGACGACCTCGTCGCCGTCGACGACGGCGCGCGGCCAGGCGGTGTCCCCGTGGACGTAGGCCTCGGCGAGGGACTTGACCACGGGGGAGACGAGACGGGCCTGGTCGGGGCGTACCTGTACGGCGCACACCGCGTCGAAGTTGGCTGCGGTGACCGGCTCCAGGCGGAGGGCGGAGGTGCTCATGGCCGCACCCTACCGGGGGCGTTTCGGGCGTGGGCACGGGGACCGATGGATGGCCAGGGCCATGACACGGCGATGGCACAGCGGTGGCAGAGGCACGACAACCAGAGGCACGACAACCAGAGGGACGACAACCAGAGGGACGACCAGAGGAGCGTTTCATGTACGGGAACACAGTCGGCGGGAGCCGGATCGCGACCGCCCTGCTCACGGTGTCGACGGTGCTCATGGGTTTGATGGCGGGCCTGTTCTTCGCCTTCGACGTCTCGGTGATGCCGGGGCTGGCCCGGGGCGACGAGCGGACGTACGTCACCGCGATGCAGAACATCAACGCGGTCATCGACGGGAACGGGCTCTTCGGCGCCGTTTTCGTGGCGGCCCTGCTCGCCGCCGTCGCTTCGGCGGCGGCGGAGTTCCGTGCGGGACGGCGCGGGGTGGCGGTGTGGGTGGGGGCGGCGGCCGCGCTGTACCTGGTCGCCCTGGTGATCACCTTCACCGTGAACATCCCGCTGAACAACGAACTCGCGGACGCGGGCGACGCGGCGGGGCTGACCGACTTCTCGGTCGTGGAGAAGTTCAAGGGGACGTGGGTCACCACGAACATCATCCGCACGCTGCTCTGCACGGCGGCCCTGACGGCCCTCTCGCGGGCCCTGGTGCTCCACGGGCGGGCCGCCACCGCCCGGTGACGTCCGGTACGTCCGGTGACGTGCGGGGGCTTCAGAGGCGGCCGTTGAGGACCAGGGCCCAGGCCAGGCAGCCGAGGGCGATCGTGCACAGCAGCGTCCTCAGGCGGTTGGCCGGCACCCAGCGCGCCTCGAAGGCCCGGCGGACGGCGGCCGGGTCGGCGATGCGCTCGACGGGGCCGGCCTGCTCCAGGGCGTTGTTGAGCGGGATGTTGACCCCGCCGGTGACGCCGAGCTGGAGGGCGTACGCGACCAGTGCCGCGACGAGCGGCGCCGCCACGGCGCCGCCTCCGGAGGCCAGGTGCAGGGCCAGCGTGAGGCCCGTGAGGAGCAGGGCGCCGAGGAAGCCGGTCAGGAACCAGCCGTTGACGATGGCGACGTTGACGCGCTGCATCACCTGGATCAGCGTCCGGTCGTCCGAGCGCCGCAGCGCCGGCATCACCGACACGTCGAAGGCGAAGAACAGGCCGGCCATCAGTCCCGTCGTGACCGTCGCCGCGATGAGTGAGACGAGTCTTGCGATGTCCACGTCCGTTTCTCCCTGTTGCTCGGTCTGTTGCTCGGTCTGTTGCCCGGTCTGCTGCTCGGTCCGTTGCCCGTTCGATGGTCGCGTAGCCGATCGTCCTGCGGTGGTCATACCCCGCGGAGGGATTTTTGTCCGCAGGGCAGAAGCCTTGCCCAGATCAGCGCTGCGCACGGTAGCCTCCGAAAAGGGCCGTGATCCGGAAAAACTTTTCCGAAAATGCACGTACGAGAGGCGCTCCGCTCGGAAACGACCGGTACTCGCGGACCTGCAGGCACCATGCACCTGCCGTCGTCTACGCACCGCGCACCCCCTGGAGGGACACCCGTGAAGGACTCGAAGGACAGGCTGGAAGCACTGCGGGCCGAGATCGAGCGCCGCAACCCCGCGCAGCCGGAGTTCCACCAGGCGGTGCGGGAGGTGCTGGAAAGCCTGGCGCCCGTCTTCACCGCCCGGCCGGAGTACGCGGATCCGGCGGTCGCACTGGTGGAGCGGCTCACCGAGCCGGAGCGGCAGATTCTGTTCCGGGTGCCGTGGCAGGACGACCGCGGTCGCGTCCACGTCAACCGTGGCTACCGCGTCGAGTTCAACAGCGCGCTCGGCCCGTACAAGGGCGGCCTGCGCTTCCACCCGTCCGTCGACATCGGCGTGGTGAAGTTCCTGGGCTTCGAGCAGATCTTCAAGAACGCCCTGACGGGACTGGGGATCGGCGGCGGCAAGGGCGGCAGCGACTTCGACCCGCACGGCCGCTCCGACGCCGAGGTCATGCGGTTCTGCCAGTCCTTCATGACCGAGCTGCACCGCCACATCGGCGAGCACACCGACGTCCCCGCGGGCGACATCGGCGTCGGCGGCCGCGAGATCGGCTACCTCTTCGGCCAGTACCGGCGCATCACCAACCGCTGGGAAGCCGGCGTCCTGACCGGCAAGGGCCGGGGCTGGGGCGGCTCCGCGATCCGCCCGCAGGCCACCGGCTACGGCAGCGTGCTGTTCGCCGCGGAAATGCTGCACGTGCGCGGCGAGTCCCTCGACGGACTGACCGCGGTCGTCTCCGGCTCCGGCAACGTCGCCCTCTACACGATCGAGAAGCTCCAGCAGCTCGGCGCGAACCCGCTGACCTGTTCCGACTCCCAGGGCTACGTCGTCGACGACAAGGGCATCGACCTCGCCCTGCTGAAGCAGATCAAGGAGGTCGAGCGCGGGCGCGTCAGCGAGTACGCGGAGCGGCGCGGCGCCTCGGCGCGGTACGTGCCCGGCGGCCGGGTCTGGGAGGTCCCCGCGGACGTGGCCTTCCCCTCCGCCACCCAGAACGAACTCGACGTGCAGGACGCCCGCACGCTCATCGCGAACGGCGTCAAGGCGGTCTCCGAGGGCGCCAACATGCCGACCACTCCCGAGGCGGTGCGCATCCTCCAGGAGGCCGGGGTCGCGTTCGGGCCGGGCAAGGCCGCCAACGCGGGCGGGGTCGCCGTCAGCGCCCTGGAGATGAGCCAGAACGCCGGCCGGGTGGCCTGGAGCGCGGAGCGCGTCGAGGACGAGCTCGCCGCCATCATGCGCTCGATCCACGAGGTCGCGTACGAGACGGCCGAACGGTACGGGGCCCCGGGCGACTACGTGACCGGCGCCAACATCGCCGGCTTCGAGCGGGTCGCCGACGCGATGCTCGCGCAGGGCGTCATCTGACCGACGGGCCGGCGGGCCGACGGGCCTCACCGGCTGATCGGCCGAGCGGCCGAGGCGGTTCGTGCGGGGTCCGGGGCTTCGGCTCCGGGCCCCGCACGGCCGTGCCGGGGCCGTAGCCTGGGGCCCGACCTGGCCGGATGACCACCGAGGGGACGAGACCGTGCTGACGGCATTGGACGGGGTGTACGGGGACCGCAAGGACGCGATCGAGGTCGCGGGGCGGACCGCCTCCTACGAGGAACTGCTGGGCGCGGCCCGCGCGGTGGCCGCCGACGTGGCCGGGGCGAAGGCCTTCGCGATGACTGCCACGGCCTCCCTGGAGACCGTCGCCGCCGTGGTCGGGGGGCTGCTGGCCGGGGTGCCGTTCGTACCGCTGCCGCCGGATGCCGGGCCCGCCGAGCGCGAACACGTCCTGCGGGACTCCGGGGCGCAGCTGGTGGAGGTGGACTTCGCCCGGCGCTCCGACCGGACCGGGTCCGCCGCGGCGCCCGGAGACCCGGCGCTCGTGCTGTACACCTCCGGCACCACGGGGGCGCCCAAGGGCGTGGTGCTGACCGCCGCGGCGCTCGCCGCCGACCTGGACGCGCTCGCCGAGGCCTGGCAGTGGAGCGCCGAGGACACGCTGGTGCACGGCCTGCCGCTGTTCCACGTGCACGGGCTCGTGCTCGGCGTGCTCGGCGCCCTGCGCACCGGCAGCCGCCTCGTGCACACCGGGCGGCCCACGCCCGGGGCGTACGCCGCGGCCGGCGGGAGCCTGTACTTCGGGGTGCCGACCGTGTGGTCCCGCATCGCCCGGGAGCCCGCGGCCGCGGGCGCACTGTCCGGGGCCCGGCTGCTGGTCTCGGGCAGCGCCGCACTGCCCGCACCCGTCTTCCGGGACCTGGAACGGCTGACCGGGCTGCGGCCCGTGGAGCGGTACGGGATGACGGAGACGCTGATCACGATCAGCGGCCGTGCCGGCGGCGAGGTCCGGCCCGGGACGGTCGGGACCCCGCTGCCCGGCATCCGGACCCGGATCGCCGCCGAGCCGGGCGCCGAGATCGGGGAACTCCAGCTGACCGGCCCGACGTTGTTCGCGGGGTACCTGGGCCGGCCGGAGGCCACGGCGGCCGCGTACACCGAGGACGGGTGGTTCCGTACGGGCGACATCGCGGCGGTCGATCCCGCGGACGGGGTCCACCGGATCGTGGGCCGCGCATCCATCGACATGATCAAGTCGGGCGGATACCGGATCGGCGCCGGGGAGATCGAGAACGCGCTGCTGGACCACCCCGGGGTCAGTGAGGCCGCGGTGGTGGGGGTCCCGGACGCGGACCTGGGGCAGCGGATCGTCGCGTTCGTCGTCGCGGAGGGCGTCACGGGCGACGAACTCACGGAGTTCGTCGCGGCGAACCTGTCGGTGCACAAGCGGCCGCGGGAGGTCCGGTTCGTCTCGGCGGTGCCGCGGAACGCGATGGGCAAGCCCCAGAAGAAGCGGCTGCTGGAGCAGTACGGGGCCTGAGCCCCGGTGCCGTACCCCGGGCCCGCCCGTACCCCGGTACCGGCGGGGCCGGATCTGCCCGGTGGCGCCCAGTTGCCGGTGGGGTCCCGGTGGAGGCGGGGTTCAGGGGGCCTTGAGGGCCGTCCCGAGGCGCAGCGACTGGGGGAAAGCGGACCGGCGACTAGTAGGGGGGGGGGGGGGCGGGGAGATAAAATTAGGTGACGGTGGGGGGGTGCGGGGGGAAACGGGGGGGTGTGACGCGAGGTGGGGGGCTGGGGGTGT
>NZ_JBHYVA010000252.1:0-10803 GCF_042750055.1 Streptomyces sp. NPDC059456 | reverse complement strand
TACCCCCAACACCCACCCAAAAACCTTTTTTTTAATGATAAGGAGAAAAAAGAGATATAAAATATAATATTAGTAGGAAGAGTAAGATGTGTATAAGAGAAAGAATAAGCACAGAAATCGCACTATGGCGCGGCCCCGCCTTCGCCGACCTGCCCGAGCCCGCCCGCGGCGCCCACGCCGCCGCCCCCGAAGCGCACCGCACCGCCGCCCTGCGCGACCGGATCGACGCCGAGCTCCGCAGCGGCTGCGTCGACCCGGCGTCCCTCCTGCCGGAGATCGAGGCGCTGATCCGGGAGTACCCGTACGACGAGCCGCTGCGCGCCCGGCAGCTCCGGGCCCTGCGCGCGGCGGGCCGTCCCGCCGACGCCCTCGCCGCGTACGAACGCACCCGCCGCACCCGCGCCGACGCCCTCGGCGCCGACCCTGGCCCCGAACTCACCGCCCTGCACGCGGAGCTGCTCCAACCCGCCCCCGCCACACCCGCCACACCCACCGCCCCCGCCACACCCACCCGGCCCGCGCCCGCCGCCCCGTCCGCCGGGAACCTCCGCCCCCGCCTCACCTCCTTCGTCGGCCGCGAGCCCGAACTCGCCGCCCTCCGCACCGACCTGGACCGCTTCCGCCTCGTCACCCTCACCGGCCCCGGCGGTTCCGGAAAGACCCGGCTCGCCGAGCACACGGCCGCCGCCCACCCCGAACCGGCCTGGCTCGTCGAACTCGCCCGCCTCGACCACCCCGCCGCGGTCCCCGGCGCCGTCCTCAGCGCCCTCGGCCTGCGCGAGAACACCCTCATCGCCCGCGAGAAGACCCCCGCCGACGACCCGGCCGCCCAGCTCGTCGAGCACTGCGCGAACCGCCGGCTGCTCCTCGTCCTCGACAACTGCGAACACGTCATCGGCGCCGCCGCCGAGCTCGCCGAGCACCTCCTGACCCACTGCCCCGGCGTAAGGATCCTGGCCACCAGCCGCGAACCCCTCGGCGTACCCGGCGAAACGGTCCGCCCCGTCGACCCGCTGCCGCCCGACCCCGCGCACCGCCTCTTCGCCGACCGCGCCGCCGCCGTCCGCCCCGGCTTCACGCCCGACGAGGACCCGGCCGCCGTCGCCGAGATCTGCGCCCGCCTCGACGGGCTGCCGCTCGCCATCGAGCTGGCCGCGGCCCGGCTGCGACTGCTCACCCCGCGCCAGATCGCCGACCGGCTCGACGACCGCTTCCGGCTCCTGACCAGCGGCGCCCGTACCGTGCTGCCCCGCCAGCAGACCCTGCGCGCCGTCGTCGACTGGTCCTGGGAGCTCCTCGACGACCGCGAACGCACCATGCTGCGCCGCCTGTCCGTCTTCGCCGGCGGCTGCGACCTCCCCGCCGCCGAAGCCGTCTGCTCCGGCGCGGCCGCCGAGGACGTCGCCGACCTCCTCGGCTCGCTCGTCGACAAGTCGCTCGTCGTCGCCGCCCCCGGCCCCGACGACACCGGCATGCGCTACCGGATGCTGGAGACCATCCACGAGTACGCCGCCGAACGCGCCGCCGCGCACGAAACCGACCGCGCCGCCGCCGCCGACCGTCACGCCGCACACTTCCTGGCCCTCGCCGAGGAGGCCGAGCCGCTGCTGCGCGGCGCCGCCCAGCTGCCCTGGATCCGGCGCATCGAGACCGAACTCGACAACCTCCGCGCCGCGCTCCTGCACACCACCCGCAGCGGTCCCGCCGAAACCGCCGAACGGCTCGTCCTCGCCCTCGGCTGGTTCTGGTGGCTGCGCAACTACCGCATCGAAGGCGTGGAATGGACCGCCCGGATCATCGAGCTCAGCCCCGCCGAGCCGCCCGAGGGCACCCCCGCGTACTGGCGCTTCATGCGCGCGCAGATGCTGCACGTCCTGCTGCTCGCCGAAGGCCACTCGCCCGAGGAGTTCCGCACCCCGCAGAACATCACCCTCGCCGACCGCATCCAGCAGATCTTCCGGGGCGCCGGCCCCGAAACCGCCGGCTTCCCCGGCATGCTCTGGCCGATGACGACCTTCCTCACCGGCGACACCCTCGCCGTCCTCGAAGGGCTCGACGAGACGGTCGACAACTGCCGCCGCCACGGCGGCGACTGGGAACTGGGCATCACCCTCCTGCTGCGCACCCACGTGGCCATCGACTTCACCGGAGGCCTCGACTCCGTCACCGCCGACCTCACCGAACTGCACGCGATCGCCCACCGCGTCGGCGACCGCTGGCTGCGTGCCCAGGTGGCGAGCGCCGCCGGGGAGGTCGCGCTGTCCCGCGGCCGGTACGACTGGGCCCGCATCGAGTACGAGGAATGTCTGCGCCTGGCCCGAGAGGTCGGGGCCCACATCGAGGTGCCGTTCGCCATGGCCCGGATCGCGGAGTCCGCCTTCTGTTCAGGGGACTTCGACGGCGCCGGGAAACTCCTCGCGGAAGCCGCCCTCGAAGTCGAACGCTACGGCGGGGTGTACGACGCCCGGGCCTACGGCGGCATGCTCACCGCGCTCCTCGCCCTCGCCCGCGGGGACCTCGAACGGGCCCGCACCGAAGCCGGACTCGCCCGCATCGCCTGCGGGAAGATAAACGCGCCCCCGCAGCTCGCCGCCGGGCTGGACAACGTCGACGCCATCCTCACCGCCCGGGAACAGGGCCCGGAAGCCGGCCTCGCCGTGCTGGCGCCGGCCCTGGCCGCGGCCGTCGCCGCGCACTGCGCCGAGCGCGTCCTGGCCGCGCTCACCGACACCGCGGCCGTGCTGCTGGCCGACGCCGGCCGGGCCGCGGAGGCCGTACGGGCGCTGGCCGCGGCCACCGCCTGGCGGGCGGGGCACCCGCGCTCGGTCCCCGAGCAGGCCGCCGTGGCCGACCTGCCCGACGCCACCCGCGCCGTGCTCGGACCCGACCGCCACAGGGCGGAGGAGACGGCGGGCGCGGAACTCTCCCCGGCCGAGGTCGCCGCGCTCCTCACCGCCGTCACCGGCAGCTGATCACCGCGTCGGCCCAGCTGGCCAGCGCCGGCAGGCTGCCCTGACCGGCCTGCTCCACCACCAGCCGCAGCGTCCTGCGCCCGGTCAGGGAGACGTCGACGGCGGCCGCCGGGTCGTCGGACCCTAGCTCGCCCGACCGCCACAGCCGCTGCCCGTCGGCGAACACGGAGAACCGCACCGTGCCGTCGGTGAACAGGGACAGGCCGTCCACCCCGGCCCGCGCCGAGAACGCGGTGCACTGCCGGTTCAGCGTGATCTCCACCGAGGAACGGGAGTTCACGGTGATCCCCTGCGCGAACCGCCGGTCCGCGATCCGCAGCCCCCACCGCTGCCACACCCAGCTGCTGCGCGCCGTCTCCAGCTCGGGGGAGCCGTGGTCGCCGAACACCGAGTGGCCCAGCCCCGCCAGCTCGAAGCCCTGCGGCGGCTTCGGCGCGGGCCGCGACGGCGTCGGGGAGGGCGAGGGCACGCCCGGACTCCGGCTCGGCACCGGGCTCGGTACCGGACCCGGCACCGGCGGGGGCTTCGGCGCCGGCGACTGCGGAGCGGGGGCCTTCGGCCGGGAAGGGCTCGGCGCGGGGGGAGTACCGGGCGCCTCGGCCGGTACGGGGCCCTGCGCGTCCGGCGGCTGCGCACCGGCCGGCGCCGGCGTGCGCGGATCCGGGACCAGCGGCACCACGGGCGCCGCCACACGCGGCGCGGGCTGCGCCGAGGGCCCCGGCTCGGGATCGTCCCCGGCCAGCGCGAACACGACCCCGGCGGCCGCGGCGACGGCGATCCCGGCCGCGATGGCGGCCTTGGCGGGCAGCCCGAGCCCCTCGGACACCACCGCCCCGCCCAGCCCGGATCCGGCGCCCCCGGCGCCACCCCCGGCCCCGGCCCCGGCCCCCGCGGTCCCACCGGTCGTGCCGGCTCCGGCAGCTCCGGCGGCCCCGGCACCCGCCCCGGCGGTGGACCCGCCCGCGGCCGCGGCGGCAGCGCCCGCACCTCCGGCGGCGACGGCCCCGCCGGCCAGCACCCCGGCCGCCTTCGCCGCGTACCCGGCGGCGAACCAGCCGATGACCGCGACCGGCAGCAGCGCGGGAATGCCCGCGTTGACGTCCTTGAGCTCGCCGGCGGCCAGCCGGCACTTCACGCAGCCCTCCAGGTGCTTGCGCAGCCCCCGCTCCGCCCGCATCCGCAGCCCGCCGCGGGCGTACGCCCCCAGCCGGTCCGCGTACCGCGCGCAGTCCCCGCCCGCGCCCAGCGCCGAGCTCACATGGGCCTGCAGATAGGCCTGCTTGAGCCCCTCCCGGGCCCGGGAGGCCAGCACGGCGGTCGCGTTGGCGCTCAGCCCGAACAGCGGGGCGATCGCACTGGGCGAGGCGTCCTCGACGGTGGTGTGCCACAGCACGGCCTGCCACCGCTCGGGCAGGCTCCGGAACGCCTGCATCGCCAGCGACTGATCGGCCTCCCGCATCGCCCGTACGTCCGCGCCCAGTTCGAGGGTGTCGTCCCCCGACAGCCCGGACAGTCCGCCCCCGGTCTCGGATCCGGCGGCCGCCTGTTCCGCGAACACCGCGAAGTCCTCGACGAGGTGCTCGCGCCGGGACGTCTTCGCCCAGGCCGCCGCGACCCGCCGCACCGTGGTCAGCAGGTACGCGCGCACCGACTGGTCCGGCCCGGCCCCGCCCCGCACCGCCTGGAGCGTACGGGCGAACACCTCGGCGGTCAGGTCGTCGGCCGTGTGGGCGTCGCGGCAGCAGGTCCGCGCGTAGCGCCGTACGGAATCCGCGTGCCGCAGGAACAGTTCCTCGTACGCACCGTCGTCGCCGCCGCGCATCCGGGCGATCAGGTCCCCGTCGGACGGCGGCAGCCCGCCACCGGCGTACCCCGCCGCCGCGTGCCGCCCGCGCCGCGGCACGCGCTGGGCCGGGACCTGCCGTGCGACCGGGCTCTCCGCCCCGACCTCACCGCCGGCACCACCGAGCGGCTCTTCCCGACCGTCAACGCTCATCGTGGAAGCCCCCGCACGACACACTCAACCGGTACACCGTTCAAGCCTGTCACACGGGGGGCGCGCGCCGAGCCGCTCTCCGCGCCATCCACTCGTCCGTGCGGCAACCGGTGAAATCCCGCACCGGCCCACACCCTTTCGGGCGGTGCATCGTTCGGGAACCGTTCGACGAGCCGACGAGCCGACGAGCCGACGAGCCGAGCTTCCGCGAGGGCGGTCCCCGTGGAGGCGCTCTCCCGTGGGGGAGTCCGGCCGATCAGGGCCGGACACCCCCGGCCGCTCAGACCGTCCGGGAGCGCAGTCCTTCGAGCAGGATGTCGAGGAGCCGCGACGACGCCGCCGCCTGCTGCGCCGCGTCGGGCAGTGCCGGAGCGGCCGTCGCTATCACCAGCAGCACATCGGCCACCGTGACGTCGCCGCGCAGCTCGCCGGCCTCCCGGGCGCGGTCCACCAGCCGGCCGACCACCTCGAGCAGCGCACCCGCGCCGGCGTCCTCCGAGGGTTCGTCCTCGGCGGGGATCCGCGAGCCCACGACGCGCAGCTCGGGAGCCCCGCCGCCGGTCACGCCGGCCTGGCGCTGGTGCGGGACCCGCGCCTCCTCCGCCTCGTCGGCGCCGTCCTCGCCCGTCGAGCCGACCCGCAGCACCTGCGGCGGCAGCAGCCGCCCGGCGCCCGAGGCCACGGAGGTGCGCAGGAAGCGCGACAGCGCCTGCCACGGCTCCTCCTCCTGGCCCAGCGCGGCCTGGGCCTGCTCGGTCAGCCGGGCGGTCTCCTCCTCGGCTATTCGCCGGACCAGGACGTCCTTGCTCGGGAAGCGCCGGTACACGGTGCCGACGCCGACGCGGGCGCGCCGCGCCACGTCCTCCATCGGAGCCCCGTAGCCGAGCTCGCCGAAGACCTCGCGCGCCGCGCGCAGCACGTGCTCCAGGTTGCGCTGGGCGTCGACGCGCAGAGGTGTGGAGCGACCCACGCCGTGCGTGGTGCCGCCCGTCATCAGGCGACCGCTCTCGGTCGAGAGCGCGGTCGCAGAACCATGGAAATCGGAAATGTTCATATGTATCCCCCGGTGATCATTTGTCTCCCCCCGGAGACATTCCCCGCCTTCGTGTCGAGGTGGGCCACGGTCAGGTGGGCCCCGGTCTCAGTCCTCGACGAGATACGAACATAGTTGAGCCAGAGTCAATTCAGAAGAGGCAGCCCCGGACGGACCACCGCCCGATCGGAGCATTCCTCCCCACTTTTCCGATCCAAGCCTCCGGAATCACCCCTTCCGCACCGCCTGACCTGCGGAACTCCACCCCCACTCAAGCCACCCGGCAGCCTCGTACCGGCACTCCCTCCGGTCACACAATGTGTCAGGCCTGTGGACAAACTCCCGGCCACGTTGCGTCATGGGATGGTGAAGGCTGCTAACTCCCGGGGCACGGCCCCCGGTACCCCGCCCCGTACGCGCATCCTCGTCGTCGGCGGGGGTTACGTCGGCATGTACACGGCGCTCCGGCTCCAGCGAAAGCTCAGAGCCGGCGAAGCCGAGGTCACGGTGGTCAGCGCCGAGCCCTACATGACGTACCAGCCCTTCCTGCCCGAGGCGGCCGCCGGCTCGATCTCCCCGCGCCACGTCGTCGTCCCGCTCCGCCGCATCCTCGACAAGTGCCGCGTCGTCGTCGGCGAGGCCCAGCGCATCGACCACGCCAAGCGGACCGCGACCGTCGCCACCCTCGCCACCGAGGACGAGGGCACCGGCCCCCTGGAAATCGAGTACGACGAACTCGTCCTCGCCCCCGGATCCGTCTCCCGCACCCTTCCCGTCCCCGGCCTCGCCGACTACGCCATCGGGTTCAAGACCGTGGAAGAGGCCATCGGCCTGCGCAACCACGTCATCGAACAGATGGACATCGCCTCCTCCACCCGCGACCCCGCCCTCCGCGACGCCGCCCTCACCTTCGTCTTCGTCGGCGGCGGCTACGCGGGCGTCGAGGCCCTCGGCGAACTGGAGGACATGGCCCGCTACGCGGCCCGGTACTACCACAACATCAAGCCCGAGGACATGAAATGGGTGCTGGTCGAGGCCAGCGACCACATCCTCCCCGAGGTCGGCCCGGAACTCGGCGTCTACACGATCCGCGAACTGCGCCGCCGGGGCATCGACGTCCGCCTGGAGACCCGGCTCGAATCCTGCGAGAACCGCGTCGCCGTCCTCAGCGACGGCGCCCGCTTCCCCACCCGTACCGTCGTGTGGACCGCAGGCGTCAAACCCCACCCGGTCCTCGCCGCCTCCGACCTCCCGCGCACCGAACGCGGCCGCCTCCGCTGCACCTCCTTCCTCACCGTCGAAGGCACCGAACACGCCTGGGCCGCCGGAGACGCCGCCGCCGTCCCCGACATCACCGCGCAGGAGAAGGGCCGCGAGTGCGCCCCCAACGCGCAGCACGCCGTCCGCCAGGCCAAGGTCCTCGCCGACAACCTGCTGGCCTCCCTGCGCGGCGAGCTCCTGACCGAATACGCCCACAAGTACGCGGGCTCCGTCGCCTCCCTCGGCCTCCACAAGGGCGTCGCCCACATCTACGGCCGCAAGCTCAAGGCCTACCCGGCCTGGCTGATGCACCGCACCTACCACCTCAGCCGGATCCCCACCTTCAACCGCAAAATGCGCGTGCTCGCCGAATGGACCCTCTCGGGCCTCTTCAAGCGTGAGATCGTCTCCCTCGGATCCCTCGAACACCCCAGGGCAGAATTCGAACTCGCCGCCGGACACGGCCACAAATTCCCCCCGCCCCCGCCCGCCCCCAAACCCCCGAAGGACAGCCAGGGCTGACGTTGTCAGTGCGGTCGGCCACACTGGACGTGTGACCATAGGTGGGCTCACCCCTGCACACAGTGACATTCACGGTGGCCCCCACCGTGACCCCACCGAGCGACACCGGCCAGCGATCGACCACGAGAAGCACAGCGACCACTTGCGACACCACGAGGCTTGAACGCAGTGAACTTCACGCGCTGGAGCGCCCGTTTTCCCGGAACGCAGCGCCGCGCCGCCGCCCGGTCCGAACACGCCGCGGCCCAGGCCAAGCGGGGTGAGGGCGCCGTCCCGGCAGCCCGCGGCTCCGCCGCCCGTCCGGCCACGGCCGCCGACGGTGCCCCGGCGGACCCCACGGTCTCCGGCACGGGCATCGGCCCGGGCACCGGCCCCGGCCTCCCCGCCGCCGTGCCCTCCCTCGACGAACTCTCGGTACGAGAGGTCCTCGGCCGGCTCCCCGCCCTCGTCGCCCTCGTCCACGGCCCCGAACACCGCGTCGCCTACGTCAACGACGCCTACACCGCCGGCTTCGGCCCCCGCCCCGCCGGCGCGCCCGCCCACGAGGCCCTCCCCGAACTCGGCGAGCTCGGCCTGCTCCCCCTGCTCGACCAGGTCCAGCGCAGCGGCAAGCCCCGTACCGCCAAGAACCGCACCGCCCCCGGCGGCGCCAGCTCTTACACGGTCACCTGCACCCCCGTCGTCTTCCCCGAAGCCCCCGCCGACGGCGACACGGACCCCCGGCACACCGGGGTCCTCGTCCACCTCGCCGACGTCACCGACCACGCCGAAGCCGTCGAACGGCTGCGCACCAGCGAACGCCGCCAGCGCGAAGCCGCCGTCACCCTCCAGCGCTCCCTCCTCCCCCAGGAGCTGGAACAGCCCGACGACCTCCGCATCGCCGCCACCTACCAGCCCGGCGGCACCGAAGCCGCCGTCGGCGGCGACTGGTACGACGTCATCACCCTCGGCGCCGGCCGCACCGCCCTCGTCATCGGCGACGTCATGGGCCGCGGAGTCCGCGCCGCCGCCGTCATGGGCCAGCTGCGCACCGCCGTCCGCGCCTACGCCCGCCTCGACCTGCCGCCGCACGAGGTGCTCCAGCTCCTCGACGGCCTCGCCGCCGAGATCGACGCCAGCCAGATCGCCACCTGCGTCTACGCCGTCCACGACCCCAACGAGGGCCTGCTCGCGTACGCCTCCGCCGGCCACCTCCCGATCCTGGTCCGCGACGAGGACGGCACCGTGCGCCGCGCAGCCGACCCCACCGGCCCGCCGCTCGGCACCGGCGGCTGGCTGCACACCTCGGGCACCATCGCCCTGGGCCCCGGCTCCACCGCCGTCCTCTACACCGACGGCCTCGTCGAACGCCGCGGCGAGGACATCGACGAAGGCGTCGCCGCCCTCGAACGCGCCCTCTCCGGCGCCCAGGGCACCCCCGCCGTCATCTGCGACCGCCTGATGCGCGCCCTCGGCGTGGACGCCGACCACGACGACGACGTCGCCGTCATGGTCCTCCAGCAGCCGAGCCGCACCGGGGCCGACGCCGAGCTCTTCCACAACGCCGCCCTGGAACTCCTCGGCGGCGTCGAGGCCGCCCCCCGCGCCCGCGCCTTCGCCTCCGGAGTCCTCGCCTCCTGGCGCTTCCCGGTCGAACTGTGCGACCTCGGCGTCCTGGCCGCGAGTGAACTCGTCGCGAACTCCCTCCAGCACGGCACCCCGCCCATGCGGCTGCGGCTGCGCCGCACCGACCGGCGCCTGATCATCGAAGTCACCGACGGGGACGACCACCTCCCGCGCCGCCGCCGCGCCGAACCCGCCGACGAAACCGGCCGCGGCATTTCGATCGTCGCGACCATCGCCTCCGCCTGGGGCTCCCGCCGCACCCCGGGCGGCGGCAAGGCCGTCTGGTGCGAATTCGCCCTGCCCGACAAATAGCCGGGCCCGCCCATGCGAAAGGCCCGGTCCACCAGGACCGGGCCTTCCCCTTGCACTGCCCGTACTGCCCGTACTGCCCGTACGGTGCGTCCGCTACGCGGGAACGCGCTCCGGCTCGGAGGCCGGCACGACCACCGCCACCACGTCGCCCTTCAGCAGCGACGGCTTGTCCTGCACCGGGCTCAGCTGCCGGCCCAGCCGCAGCGCCAGCCCCGCGATCCCCAGCGACACCGCGATGAACACCCCGATGTAGAGCATCGGCACACCCGCGCCCAGCGGCACACCCAGCGGACCCAGCGCCAGCGCCATCTGCTTGACCAGCGCGAACGCCGAGTTGTACTGGCCCACCGAACCCTCCGGCGCCAGGTCGGCCACCAGCGGCGCCAGCGTCGGCGACAGCATCGCCTCACCGATCCCGAAGAGCGCGTACGTGGTGATGAACGCGGCGGCGGCCATCATCGCGCTGCCGTGCCCCAGCCCCGAGAACCCGGCGATGACCCACGCCACGGTCCAGATCAGCCCGACCAGCGCGATCACCCGGGACCGACGGCGCTTCTCGACCAGCTTCAGCACGACGAACTGCGCCACGACGATGGCACCGGTGTTCGCGGCCAGCGCGAACCCGAGCGTGGACGGGGTGATCCCGGCCGCCTCGGTGCCGAACGCGGCGAGACCCGACTCGAACTGCCCGTAGCAGGCGAAGAAGATCACGAAGCCCAGCACCAGCAGCTTCACCATGGCCTTGTGCCCCAGCAGCCGCTTCCATGCGCTGCCCGCCCCGGACTCGCCCCGCGGCACGGCGTCCTTGATGCTCGGAGCGTGCGGCATCCGCACCGTGAGGATGACCCCGGCCAGGACCAGGAACATCACGGCCTCGATGCCGAACAGCAGGGTGAAGCTCGCGGGCCGGCTCTCGTCGACGATCTGGCCGCCGATGAGCCCGCCGATGCCCAGACCAAGGTTCTGCATGAAGAACTGGAGGGCGAAGGCACGCGTACGGGTGCCCGGCGTCGAGCACCACACGATCATCGTGGCCAGCGCGGGCTGCATGACGGCCTGCCCGGCGCCGAGCGCCAGGGCGGACAGCAGGATCGGCACGATGC
>NZ_JBHYVA010000251.1:0-10810 GCF_042750055.1 Streptomyces sp. NPDC059456 | reverse complement strand
GGGGGCGCGGGCCCCCCCGCGCCCGCCCCCCACACCGGCACCGGCACCGGCACCGGCACCGGCACCGGCCGATCAGGCACCCCACCGCAGCGCGATGGTGTCGCCCACGTTGATGACCTTCTCCCGGAGGGCGCCGGCGAACGCGGAGCCGTCCACGCTGACCTTCCAGGTGTCCGATCCGCTGTTGGCCTTGCCGTTGACGCTGGTCACGGCGCCGGTCCCGGAGGACGGGGTCACGCCGGTGACGCAGCCCGACGGGGTGGCGGCGCCGGTGGCGGCCGCCAGGACGTCTCCGAGGGTGGTGGTCGTGCCGGTCGGGGTGAACGCCACCGAGCAGACCTTGAGGTTGCCCGCGCCGTCGTCGACGCTCAGCGCCAGCTTCGTGGCCGTCCCGGCGGTGAAGGTGGACTGGGCGGCCCACTGCGGGGCGCCGGGGGTGACCGGAACCGGCGGGGCCGAGGTGAAGCCGCCGCCCGCGACGGCGCGCAGCGCGTCGATGGAGGCGTAGGCGGACGACGTGGTGTCACTCGGCTTGTACTTGAAGCCGCCGGCCGGGTTGTACTGGTTGGCGATCAGGAAGTCGACCGGCGTCTTGCCGGAGGCGGTGAGGAAGTCGCCCGTCTGCGGGTTGAATCCGCAGGCGTTCAGACCCGCCACGCCCCAGCCGTTGGAGCTGGTGTTGACCCCGTAGAGGGAGTTGAACGCGCCGCTGGACGAGACGAGGGTGCTCTTGAGGAAGTTCTTCGCCTGGACGACGTCCGTGTCGGTGTTGGGGACGCCGGAGACGCACAGTGCGGCCATGGCCGCGCCCGTCATGTCGACGTCGCTCGCGGAGTTCAGGACGGTCGGGTTGCCCTCGCCCTTCTGGTAGGTCCAGCCCCCGTCGACGTGCTGGTTGGCCCGGATGCGGGTGACCAGGGAGTCGGTCAGCGCCTGCGGGATGCGGTTCGCCCCGCCCTGGGTCTTGGCGCCGCGAAGCGAAAGGGCTGCGAAGACCGTGCCGTTGAAGTTCCCCGACGGTCCGAAGTAGCCGGGCTCCGCCGTCTGCCAGTGGGAGTAGACGTGCGCGATGAGGTTGCGCGAGGCCGAGACGCGGGCCGGGTCGATGCCGGCGGCGTAGGCGTTCAGGGTGCCGCGCTCGTAGTCCGTGACCACCGGGGAGGCCTGCGGCCAGCCCGCCGTCGACAGCAGGTTGCGGTAGACGGTGCGGGCGTTCTTCGCCGTGTCGCCGCCCGGGTAGACGTCGACGACGGCCGTGCCGGTGGCCGCGAAGGCGGTGAACGCCCACTCGTTGGAGAGGCCGGCTCCCGCGTACGAACCATCGGCCGCCTGGAGGGACTTGAGGTAGGACACGCCGTTGGCCCTGGACGTGGCGATCTGCGCGGGCGAGGAGGTGGCGGAGGCGGGCAGCGCGGTGAGGGCGAGGGCGCCGAACGCGGCGGGCACCGCGAGCGCGAAGCGGCGGGAGGTACGGGGACGGGACATGGCCTGCTCCTGGAATGGGGGACGCCGGCCCGACCGGTACTCGTGCGGGCGGCAGCCCGGAGCCCGGTGGCGGCCGTCCGAACGCGTGGTACGGCTTGTGCATTGCCTCGCCGCACGGGCATTCGGGCTCGGAAACGGCCCCCTGCCGTTCCACACCGCTGCGCGTCAGCCCCGGATTCGCACCGGGTTCCCCCATGTGGCAGCCCAGGACGCTACCCGAGTGATCAACGGTCCGCCAGCGGCCGCGGGCGGGGGCCGGTCGAGCGGTGCTGGAGCCGGTCGCATGAGACGCAGACCACCTTGACGCTGTCTTCGGCCGCGTGTTCCACTCCGACTGATGAGCACTCAGCTCCAGGGGAAGCCGGTCGAAATCCGGCGCTGACCCGCAACCGTGGGCCCGGCACCGTCCGGGCGAGCCGGAATGCCTGGAGCCTGGTTTTGCAGCGAGAAACGCCGTCGCGGACTACGGCGTGGTTCGAACGGCTTCCCCGTGGCCCCGTGGGCCGTGGAGGCCCTTTTGCCACGTACTGGTCCGCCCGGCCGAACCGAGGGGCCGTGGTGGGGACCGCACAGCGAACAGAACGACGCACGGGGAGCAGGCGGCTGCTGTCGCTCGTGTCGGCCGCGCTGCGGGCCTTTGCCGCGAGCGCGGCCTTCCCGGGCGGGACGGTCCCCGCCTCGGCCGATCCGATCGAGGGGTGCACCGCCACCGCCGGGGCGATCGTGGCCGTCGACTTCGGTCCGTTCGGCGGCAAGGTCGAGCGCGGCTGCGACACCACGCCCACCACCGGCTACGAACTGCTGCACACCGGCGGGTTCACCACCGTCGGCACCGTCCACGACGGCGACGGGTTCATCTGCCGCATCGGCAAGGGCTCCTTCAACTCCGGTGCGCAGTACCCGACTCCGGACAAGGAGGACTGCGTCCTCACCCCGCAGGCCACCGCCTACTGGTCGTACTGGACCGCCTCGCCCGGCCAGAAGAACTGGACGTACAGCCCGCTCGGCGCGATGGCCCGCACCCCCAGGCCCGGTGACGTGGACGCGTGGGTGTTCGGCGGCACGGACGTCGGCGGCACCTCCGGCAAGCCCGCCTTCTCCCCCGACGACGTCCGGGCGGCGGGCGGTGCCACCCCCGACCCGGGCGTTCCGACCGCCCCGCCCGGCGTGCCCGCCGGATCGGTCGACGTACCGGCCGCCACCCGCTGGATCACCGGGCGGCTGACGGACGGCGAACGCGTCGTCGACGAGGGCTCCACCACCGCGAACCACTTCCTCACCACGGAGGCCGTGTTCGCGCTCGCGGCGGCCGACCCCGAGAACCCGGCGGTGAAGAAGGCGGCGGACTTCCTCGCCACGCCCGCACAGACCGACGCGTACGCCTACCCGGCCGGCAAGGACGGGATCCCCGACGCCACCGCCGCGGCCCGGCTCGCGCTGGTCGCCGAGGCCGCCGGCCGGGATCCCCGCGCGTTCGGCGGGCACGACCTGCTCGGCGACCTGGTGAAGTACGTCTGCCCGCGCGACATCGGCGACGGCGAGACGATCGAGGGCTGCCTCACCAAGGGCGACTTCCGCACCACCGGGCAGTCCGACGCCCAGGCCATGGCCGTCATCGCCCTGCTGAACGGCGGCGTGACGCCCCCGGCCGCCGCCGTGAACCGGCTGACCGGACTCCAGTGCGAGGACGGCGGCTTCACCTCCGTCCTCATCCGCGCCAACGGATCGTGCGAGAGCGATGCGAACGCCACCGGGCTGATCACCCTCGCCCTCCAGCGGGCCGGCGGACACGACGCGGCCGTGCAGAAGGCGCGCGGCCTGCTCAAGAAGTCCCAGCTGCCGACCGGCGCCTGGCCCTCCGCCCCGTACCTGACCACCGGCAGCCCGGCCTCCACCGCCTGGGCCGCGCAGGCCCTGCGCGCCCTCGGTGACGCGGCGTTCGCGGACGCCGGCGTTTCCTGGCTCTCCCGTCACCAGTTCCTGGAAGGCGGCTTCGGTTTCGAGGAGGACGACACCGAATCGAGGCTGTTCGCCACCGCCCCGGCCGCCGTCGCGAGCGCCGGGAGCGACCTGGTCACGCTGACCACCAGGAAGGCGGAGCCGCCGGCCACCCCGCCGGTCACTCCCCCCGTGACTCCCCCGCCCGGTGACGGGCCGGACCTGAAGAAGGGTGTCGCGTACCTCACCGGCACCTCGCGCCTGATCCAGGGCCGGTTCTACGAGAGCGGCGCAGGCACGGGCTTCGCGGACTACGGCATGACCATCGACGGCGCCTACGCGCTGGCCGCGACCGGCGGGAACGACACCGTCCTGCGCAACATCGTCGACTTCCTCGACAAGGGCGGCAAGGACGGCAAGGGCCGCGGCATCCACGACTACACCCTGATCGGCACCAAGTACGCCGGCGGCGGCTCCATCGGCAAGACCGCCCTGCTCGCCGAAGCGGTCGGCCGCGACCCCCGCGACTTCGCCGGCAAGGACCTGATCGCGGCCCTCGCGACGGGTGTCTGCACCGCCGCGGACACCACGTCCACCCCGTACTGCGCGGGCAAGGGCGCCTACCGCAACGCCAAGTCCGTCTTCGACCAGTCCCTCGGCGTCATCGCCCAGCTCCGTGCCGGCGACACCGCCGGCGCGGCCGGTCAGATCGCCTACCTCAAGAGCGTGCAGGAGCCGTCGGGCGCCTGGCCCAGCCTCATCGGCAAGGACAGCGCCGCCGAGGTCGACTCCACCGCGATGGCGGCCATGGCCGTGGACCTGCTGCCCGACGCCGCGTCGCAGGCGGCGGTGGACCGGGCCCTCGCCTGGCTCGCCACCCGGCAGAAGGAGGACGGCGGCTTCCCCGGCGCCTCCGGGAACTCCGTCAACTCCGCCGCGCTCGCCGTGCAGGGGCTGTCCCTGGACACCGCGAAGTACGGGGCGCAGATCGCCAGGGCACGGAAGTTCCTGGCGGGCCAGCAGAACACGGACGGCGGCTTCAACATCGCCCGGGACGCACAGCCCGGATCCGACGTCCGCGCCTCCACCCAGGCCGTCGGCGGGGCCACCGGCATCTCCTTCGGCGTGCTGACCCGCAGCCTCGACGGCACGGCCCCCCAGCCCGTCCCGGGCACGAGCGGCGGGGCGAGCGCGGGCACGGGCGCCCCCGTCATCGTGACCCCGGGCGAGAACGCGGGCGGCGCGGGCCGGGCCGGCGGCGCGACCGGCGGTGGCGGCCTCGCCTCCACCGGCGCCCAGGTCGGCACGCTCGCCGCCGCGGCCCTGCTCCTGACCCTCGGCGGCTGGGGCATCACCCGTGCCGCGAAGCGCCGCCGCGAGATTCCGAGGAGCCGGGCATGAGCCGCAACCGCGTCGTGCGCACCCTCGTCCGTGCGGCCACCGCACTGGGGCTGACGGCGGCGGCCCTCGCCGGCACCGCGGCCCCGGCGGGCGCGGCCCCGCAGCCCATGGGACAGTGCACCACCTCCGCCGGCGTCGTGCTCGCCGTGGACTTCAGCCACTGGGGCGGCCCCGTCTACCGCTCCTGCGGCACGACCCCCACCACCGGCTACGAACTCCTCAACCAGGGCGGCTGGGCCACCACCGGCACCGGCCACGACGGACCCGCCTTCATCTGCCGCATCGGCTACAGCGGCCACCAGGGCGGCAGGCAGTACCCGACCCCGCAGCAGGACGACTGCGTCCTGACCCCGCCCGCCTCCGCCTACTGGTCGTACTGGCACGCCGACCCCGGCCAGCACACCTGGCAGTACAGCCAGCTCGGCGCCATGCTCTACAAGCCGAAGCCCGGCAGCGTCGACCTGTGGATCTTCGGCGGCACCGACGTCGAGGGCACCGAGGGCAGGCCCACGGTCACCCCCGACCAGCTGCGCGCCCACAACACCCTGCCCACCGGCGGCCCCGCCCCCGAGGACACCCGCACCGCGGCCCCGCTCCCGCCGGGCATCAACACGGGGCCCAGGCCACAGAACCCGCCCCCGGCCGGCCCGGCGACGCCACCGCCGTCCGGCCCCACGGCCCCGGCGGACCCCGCACCGTCGGCGAGCCCGGCCGAGAGCGTCACCGCGAGCCCTTCGGCACCGCCCCCGGCCGGCGCCCCCGCAGCGGCCGCGCCCCCGCCCGGCCCCCGGGTCCTCGAAGCGGCTCCAGCCGCCGACGCGGAGCACGACGCGGGCTCGTACCTGCCCGCCGTCGCCACCGGAGCGCTGGTGCTGCTGATCGGTGCCGCCGCCGTGTTCGCGGCCAGGCGCCGCCGTCGTACGGAGTAGCGCATGTCACGCACCGCCGCCGCGGCGACGGCGAAGCCGCCCGTTCCGGGGCCCGTGTCCGGCTCCGCGCCGGACCAGGGCGGCCGCCGTCTGCCCCGGACCCTGCACCCGGTCGCCTGGTGGATCTGGGCCCTGGCCCTGGCCACCGCCGTCAGCCGTACGAACAACCCGCTGCTGCTGTTCCTGGTCCTCGCGGTCCTCGGCTACGTCATCACCGTGCGCCGCACCGACGCACCCTGGGCCCGCGGCTTCGCGTACTACCTGTACCTGGCGCTGAGCGTCGTCGCGATCCGGGTGACCTTCCGCGCCGTCTTCGCCACCGGGATCACCCCGCGGGACCACTTCCTCTTCTCGCTGCCCCGCATTCCCACGCCCGACTGGTACGCGGGCATCCGGCTCGGCGGGCCCGTCTCCCTGGAGGCGCTGCTGTCCGCCGCCACCGACGGGCTGCGCCTCGCCTGCATGCTGTGCTGCATCGGCGCCGCGAACACCCTCGCCAATCCCAAACGGGCCCTGCGGGTCCTGCCGGGCGCCCTGTACGAACTCGGCGTCGCCGTCACCGTCTCCATCAGCGTGGCTCCCCAGCTCGTCCAGAGCGTGCAGCGCGTCCACCGGGCCAAACGGCTGCGGGCCGGCCGCTCGAAGGGGCTCCGCGCGCTGCGCGGCATCGTCGTGCCCGTCCTCGAAGACGCCCTGGAGCGCTCGCTGCGGCTGGCCTCGGCCATGGACTCGCGCGGCTACGGGCGCGCCGGCACCGCCACCCGCCGCTCGCGCCGCCTGACCGGCGCCCTGATGCTGCTCGGCATGTGCGGTCTGTGCGCCGGGGCGTACGGACTCCTCGACGCCACCGCTCCGAAGCTGCTGGGCCTGCCCGCCATGGGCGCGGGCGCACTGCTGTGCTTCGCGGGACTGCGCCTCGGCGGCCGCCGCGTCACCCGTACCACCTACCGGCCCGACCCCTGGCGGTTCGCCGAATGGGCGGTGGCCGGGTGCGGGGTCCTCTCCGCGGTCCTGCTCTTCGCCGGCGTCGGCTTCAACGCCGCCGAACTCAACCCGTCCATCTACCCGCTCAGCTGGCCGACCCTGCCGCCGGTGCCCGCGGCAGCGATCCTGCTGGCCGGGACGGCCGGCTTCCTGGCCCCTCCCCCGGCACCACCCGCCCGTCCGGCCGTCCCCGCACAGCGCACCGAGGAACCCAAGTGATCACCTTCGACCAGGTCACCGTCCGGTACGAGGACACGGCCGAACCGGTCCTGCGCGATGTGGACCTGACCGTCGAGGAAGGCGAACTGTGCCTCGTCGTCGGGCACACCGGCGTCGGCAAGTCCACCCTCCTCGGCGCGGTCAACGGGCTCGTCCCGCACTTCACCGGCGGCACCCTGTCCGGCCGCGTCGTGGTCGACGGACGCGACACCTCGACCCACCCCCCGCGCGAACTGGCCGATGTGGTGGGGGTCGTGGGGCAGGATCCGCTGGACGGGTTCGTCACGGACACCGTGGAGGAGGAACTCGCCTACACGATGGAGCAGTTGGCGGTGCCGCCCGCCACCATGCGCAAGCGCGTCGAGGAGACCCTCGACCTTCTCGGCCTCGCCGACCTGCGCCACCGCGCGCTGCACGAGCTGTCCGGCGGCCAGCAGCAGCGCGTCGCCATCGGCTCGGTCCTCACCGCACACCCGCGGATCCTCGTCCTGGACGAGCCGACCTCGGCCCTGGACCCGACGGCGGCGGAGGAGGTCCTGGCCGCGGTCACCCGGCTCGTCCACGACCTCGGCGTCACCGTCCTGCTCGCCGAACACCGACTGGAGCGCGTCGTCCAGTACGCCGACCGCGTCATCCACCTCCCCGGCGACGGCCGCGTCGTCTGCGGCCCGCCCGCCGAGGTCTTCCGTACGTCGGCCATCGCGCCGCCCATCGTCGAACTGGGCCGCACCGCCGGGTGGTCCCCGCTGCCCCTCTCGATCCGCGACGCCCGCCGGGCCGCGGCTCCCCTGCGCAGCCGGCTCGCCGGCACGCCGGCGCCCCCCGTACGGCCAGCCCCGGGCGCCGGGGGGAGGCAACTGCTGACGGCGCGCGGCATCACCGTCGCGTACCACGGCGTACCGGCGGTCCGGGAGGTCGACCTGTCGCTGCGGGGCGGCGAGGTCACCGCCCTCATGGGCCGCAACGGCTCCGGCAAGTCCTCCCTGCTCTGGGCCCTCCAGGGGTCCGGACCGCGCAAGGCCGGCTCCGTGGGCGTGGCCGGCGCCGACGGCTCGAAGCCGCAGGATCCCGGGAAGCTCTCCGCGTCCGGCGCCCGCCGGCTGGTCGGGCTCGTCCCGCAGACCCCCACCGACCTCCTCTACCTGGAGAGCGTGCGGCAGGAGCTCGACCAGGCCGACACCGAATCGCAGGTCCCGGCCGGCGGAACCCGGGCCCGCGCCGTCCTGGACAGGCTCGCTCCCGGCATTGCCGACCACACCCATCCGCGCGACCTGTCCGAGGGCCAGAAGCTCGCGCTCGTCCTCGCCATCCAACTGACCGCGGCGCCGCGGGTGCTGCTCCTGGACGAGCCCACGCGCGGCCTCGACTACCGTGCCAAGAGCGAACTGATCCGCATCGTCGACGACCTCGCCGCGGAGGGCCGCGCGGTCGTGATCTCCACCCACGACGTCGAGTTCGTCGCCCGCGCCGCCGACCGCGTCGTGGTCATGGCCGAGGGTGACGTCGTCGCCGACGGCCCCACCACCGAAGTCATCGTCGCCTCGCCCGTGTTCGCGCCCCAGACCGCCAAGATCCTGGCCCCGCTGCCCTTCCTCACCGTGGACCAGCTGGCCGCCGTACTGCCCTGCGACGGAACGGACCCGCAGTCGTGAGCACACGCGCGGCGGCGATCCGCATCCGCCCGCGGGCCGCGGTCGTCATCGCCATGGCGGGCTTCCTCGGCGTCGTCGCCTTCTTCTGGCCGTTCCTCGTCGCCCCCGGGAAGTTCGGCTCCGCCTACGCCCCGCCCCTGATCTTCGGCGTCCTCCTCGTCATCGTCCTCTCCGTGGTGATCTCCGAGATCGCCGAAGGCGGCATCAGCTCCAAGGCCCTGGCCATGCTGGGCGTCCTGTCCGCCGTCAACGCCGCCATCCGCCCGCTCGGCGCGGGCACGGCCGGCATCGAGACGGTCTTCTTCATCCTGGTGCTGGCCGGCCGGGTCTACGGGCCGGGCTTCGGCTTCACCCTGGGCTGCACCTCGCTCTTCGCGTCCGCCCTGATCACGGGCGGGGTCGGGCCCTGGATGCCGTACCAGATGTTCGGCTGCGCCTTCGTCGGGATGCTCGCCGGCTTCCTCCCCAAGGCGTCCGGCCGCCGCGAGATCGCGATGCTCGCGCTCTACGGCTCGGTCTCCGGCTACCTGTTCGGCTTCCTCCTCAACCTCTCCTTCTGGCCCTTCTCCCTCGACCCCAACAGCTCCGTCGCCTATCTCCCGGGACTGCCCTTCACCGAGCAGTTCCGCCGCTACCTCGCCTTCGACCTGGCCACCTCCCTCGGCTGGGACACCGGGCGCGCGGTCACCAACTTCGTCTGCATCTGCCTGGCCGGCCCGGCGGTCCTCACGGTCTTCCGCCGCGCCGCCCGCAAGGCCCGCTTCCGGTCCCCCGTCCGCTTCACGGCACCGCGCTAGTCGTCGCGGCCGAGGCCGCGGTCGGGGGCGCTCATGTCCCCCGTGGCGGGGGTGCCGTCCGCGAGGCCGTAGCGCAGGAGAACGGTGCCCTTGCGGCCGGCTGCCGGGGGTTCGAGGAGGGTGAGGTTCGTGGGCACCTCCCCGCCGTCGAACACCTTCTTCCCGACGCCGAGCAGGATCGGGTGAACCCAGAGGTCGAGGCGGTCGAAGAGCTTCTCGCGCAGCAGGGTCTGCACCAGGTTCAGGCTCCCGACGACCTTCACGTGCTCGTGCCGGTCGCGGATCTCCCGCACCGCGGCGGCGAGATCCGGGCCGAGGCGGGTCGACCCGGCCCACGGGAGGTCGGGCTCGCCCCGGGAGGCCACGTACTTCGGGACGCGGTTGAAGAGAGTGGCGAACTCGCCGTCCTCACCGCCCTTCCGGTGCGGCCAGTAGGCGGCGAAGATGTCGTACGTCCGCCGGCCGAGGAGGAGGGCGTCCGTGCCCTCGTACGCGGCGGCGACCTGTTCGCCGGAGACCTCGTCCAGCAGGGGCGCCTGCCAGCCGCCGAACGGGAACCCCACCGGGTCCTCGTCGGGGCCGCCGGGCGCCTGCCCGACGAGGTCCAGGGTCGCGAACATCTCGATGTGGATGAGGCCCATGTTCCACTCCCGTTCCGATCGTGTGGACCGCCACATCGTGCCCCGCCCGTACCACCGGACCGGGGCGCCGCACCGGCCCTTCCCCCGCCCGTGGGACCGGGCGGCCGGGCGTGACGGAGCCGTCAGTTCCGGCAGGTCACCGAGAAGGGGATCAGCCGGGACACCGTGCGGACCGGATCGCGGATCTCCACGCCGATCGTGCTGTTCAGGGTTCCGGCCTTCGCGTACGTCGTCACCTGCACGGTGTCCCGTCCGGTGGCGCGGCCCTCGGTCCCGGTCCCGCTTCCCCGGAGCGTCATGACGCGCCATTGCGGGTCGACCACGGAGCCGTCGTCGGACACCCAGCGGTAGGAGATCCGGACCGGTTCGGCGGCGGTGAACGTCGCCGTGAACGTGGGTGCCCGGTCGGCGGGCGGTGAGCAGGGACCCGTATAGGACGTGTTCGCGCCCGTCACGGACACCCGTACGGCTGCCGGCTCGGGTGCGCTCGCCCCGACGGGTACCTGTTCGGTGTTGCGGTCCGCGCTCCCGTCGCGGTCGAGGAAGGTGTAGCCGAAGGCGGCCGCGAGCAGTGCGGCCGCGGCTGCGCCGGCGACCACGGCGGCCCGGACCCGTCGCCTCCGCCGGGGAGCGGCATGCACCGGCGCCGCGGCGGGGGACGCGACGGACGCATCCGTCGTGGCGGCTTCGAGCGGTGCGGCGCCCGCCGTCGGGGACGCCTGCCGGCCCGGAGCGAGGACCGGCGCGTCAATGGTCTCCGGCTC
>NZ_JBHYVA010000250.1:0-10839 GCF_042750055.1 Streptomyces sp. NPDC059456 | reverse complement strand
CTCCGCGCCGGGGGCGCGGGCGGGGCCCCCGTCGTCGTGCGGCGCGCGGCACGGCGAGCTTGTTGATGCTCCGTCACATCGGAGTCCTTTCGAACGTCTTTACGTCCTTTTCGTCCGCTGCGGACAACGAGTGTGTGGAGTGCAGATGACTGAGCCCGGAAACTTTGTCTCCGGCACCGACGGTGTGCCGACCGGTCACACCGCGGCGGACGCGGCGACGGAGTCCGCGCTCGTGCGTGACCTCGGAGCGCTTCCGACGGCCGAGCAGACCCACGTCCTGCTCGACCTGGTACGCGATCACGCGCTCGCCGTGCTGCGGTCGAAGTACGCCGATGCCCCGGACGCGCCCGCGGACCTGCCCGTGTCCGTCGACCCCGACCGGTCCTTCAAGGACCTGGGCCTCGACTCCGTCGCCCTGCTGGAGCTCCAGGTCCGGCTGAACACGGCCACCGGCCTGGCCCTGCCGCCGACCGTCGCCTTCGACCACCCCTCGCCGGCCGAACTCGCCGCGCACCTGCGCACCGAGGTCCTGGGCCTGACCGACCGCCCCGAGGCGCCCCTGCGCGCGGTGGCCGTCTCGGACGAGCCCATCGCCATCGTCGGCATCGGCTGCCGCTACCCGGGCGGGGTCACCTCCCCGGAGGACCTGTGGCGCCTGGTCAGCAACGGCGAGCACGTACGGGACGAGTTCCCCGCCGACCGCGGCTGGGACCTGGACGCCCTGTTCTCCGACGACCCGTCCACGCCCGGCACCACCTACGTCCGGCACGGCGGGTTCCTGCCCGGCGCCGCCGAGTTCGACGCCGACTTCTTCGGGATCAGCCCGCGCGAGGCCCTCGCGATGGACCCGCAGCAGCGGCTCGTGCTGGAGACCGTGTGGGAGGCCGTCGAGCGGGCCGGCATCGACCCCGCGGAGCTGCGCGGCACCGAGGCGGGCGTGTTCATCGCCGCCGAGCCGCAGGAGTACGCGATGCGGCTGCACGAGGCCCCGGACGGCCTCGACGGGTACCTGCTGAGCGGTAACGCCCCCAGCGTCATCTCGGGCCGCGTCTCCTACGTCCTCGGGCTCGCGGGTCCGGCGCTCACCGTCGACACCGCCTGCTCCGGCTCCCTCGTCGGCATGCACCTGGCGGTCCAGTCGCTGCAGCGCGGCGAGTGCACGCTGGCGCTGGCCGGCGGTGTGGCCGTCATGGGCAGCCCCGGCACCTTCACCGCCTTCAGCCGGCAGCGCGGCCTCGCGCCCGACGGCACCGTCAAGGCCTTCGCGGCCGCCGCCGACGGCACGGCCTTCGCCGAGGGCGTCGGCGTGTTCGTCCTGGAGCGGCTGTCCGACGCGCAGCGCAACGGCCACCCGGTGGTGGGCGTCATCCGCGGCTCCGCCCTCAACCAGGACGGCGCCTCCAACGGCCTGACCGCGCCCAGCGGCCGCGCCCAGCAGCAGGTCATCCGGCAGGCCCTCGCCAACGCCGGGCTGACCGGCGAGCAGGTCGACGCGGTCGAGGCGCACGGCACCGGCACCACCCTCGGCGACCCCATCGAGGCGCAGGCCCTGATCGCCACGTACGGCAAGGGCCGCCCCGCGGAGCGGCCGGTGTGGCTCGGCTCCGCCAAGTCGAACATCGGGCACACCCAGGCGGCGGCCGGCTCGGCCGGCGTCATCAAGATGCTGATGGCGATGCGGCACGACGAGCTGCCCCGCACTCTGCACGTGGACGAGCCCACCCCCAACGTCGACTGGTCGGCGGGCGAGGTCCGCCTGCTGACCGAGTCCGTCGCCTGGCCCAAGGGCGAGGAGCCCCGCCGCGCCGGTGTCTCCTCCTTCGGCGTCAGCGGCACGAACGCGCACGTCATCATCGAGGAGCCGCCGACGGCCGAGGACGTCGTCGCCGCCGAGGACGTCGTCGCCCCGGAGGTCGCGCCGCAGGCCGCCGCGTCCGTGCTGCTGCCGGTGTCCGCAGCGAGCGGGACCGCGCTGCGCGCCCAGGCCGCCCGGCTGCTGGCCCGTGCCGAGGAGCAGGACGCGCCGGCCGCCGCCGACCTCGGCTACTCCCTCGCCACGACCCGAGCCCGCCTCGCCCACCGTGCGGTGGTGGCCGCCGAGGGCCGGGACGCGCTGCTGGCGGGCCTGCGCGCCCTGGCCGGCGGCGAGGAGTCCCCGTACGTCTTCCCGGGCACCGCCGACGGCGGCCGCCTGGCGTTCCTCTTCACCGGGCAGGGCAGCCAGCGCGCCGCGATGGGCCGCGGGCTGTACGCGACCCAGCCGGTGTTCGCCGCCGCCCTGGACGAGGCGATCGGCCACCTCGACCTCCAGCTGGACCGGCCGCTGCACGAGATCCTGTTCGCCGACGAGGAGAGCGCCGACAGCGCCCTGCTGGGCGAGACGGTGTACGCGCAGGCGGCCCTGTTCGCCGTCGAGGTGGCCCTGTTCCGGCTGCTGGAGTCCTGGGGCGTGCGCCCCGACTACGTGGCGGGCCACTCGATCGGCGAGCTGGCCGCCGCGCACGTCGCGGGCGTGCTGTCGCTGGACGACGCGGCGACGCTGGTGGCCGCGCGCGGCCGCCTGATGCAGGAACTTCCCGAGGGCGGCGCCATGGTGGCGGTGACGGCCTCCGAGGAGACCGTCGCGCCGCTGCTGGCGCCCCTCGCCGACCGGGTGGCCATCGCCGCCGTCAACGGCCCGGCGTCCGTGGTCGTCTCCGGCGAGGCCGAGGCCGTCGCCGAAGTCGTGGCGCAGCTGGAGGCCGGCGGGCACCGCACCAAGCGGCTGCGGGTGAGCCACGCCTTCCACTCGCCGCTCATGGAGCCGATGCTGGCGGAGTTCCGCCGCATCGCCGAGATCCTGGACTACTCCGCCCCGCGCATCCCCCTGGTGTCGACGCTGACCGGGCGCGCCGCGACGGCCGCCGAGCTGTGCTCGCCGGAGTACTGGGTGCGCCACGTCCGCGAGGCCGTCCGCTTCGACGACGGGGTGCGCCGCCTCGCCGAGCTCGGTGCGACCACGTTCGTGGAGATCGGGCCCGACCCGGTCCTGTCGGGCCTCGGCCGCGACGCCCTGGACGGCCTCGAACTCCCCGGCGGGGCACCGGTGTTCGTCTCCGCGCTGCGCCGCGGTCACGACGACGTGCGACAGGTGTCGGCCGCGCTGGCCACCGCGCACGCCCGCGGTGCGCGGGTGGACTGGGAGGCGTACTACGCGGGCAGCGGCGCGCGCCGCGTGGAGCTGCCGACGTACGCGTTCCAGCGCGAGCGCTACTGGCTGGCCGCGCCCGTCTCCCGCGGTGACGCCGCCGGGCTCGGGCAGGTGGCCGCCGACCACCCGCTGCTGGGTGCTGTCGTGTCCCTCGCCGACACCGGCGCCTCGGTGCTGACCGGGCGGGTGTCGCCGCGCTCGCAGGCCTGGCTGGCCGATCACGTCATCGCCGGCAGCACGCTGCTGCCGGGCACCGCCTTCGTCGAACTCGCGCTGCGCGCGGGTGAGGAGACCGGCTGCGAGCGGCTCGACGAGCTGATCATGGAGGCTCCGCTGCTGCTGCCCGCGACGGGCGCGGTGGCCCTGCAGATCGTGGTGGAGGCCGCCGGGGTCGACGGCCGCCGCCCGGTCGCCTTCTACTCCCGCGACGAGGACGCCCCCGCCGACGCTCCGTGGGCCCGCAACGCCTCCGGTGTGCTGACCGCCGCCGCGGCCGCCGCCGGCGAGCCGTTCGACGCGACCGTGTGGCCGCCGCGCGGCGCCCGGACCGTCGACACCGCGCACCTGTACGAGGACATGGCCGGCCAGGGGTACGGCTACGGCCCCGCGTTCCACGGCCTGAAGGCCGTCTGGCGGGGCGCCGAGGGCGTGGCCTACGCGGAGGTCGCGCTGCCGGCCTGCGTCGTGGACCAGGCGTCCTCGTTCGGGCTGCACCCGGCGCTGCTCGACGCCGTGCTCCAGGCCACCGACTTCGCCTCCCCGGAGCCGGTCGCCAACGGCCCGCGGCTGCCGTTCGCCTGGTCGGGGGTGACCCTGTCCGCGACCGGCGCCTCCGCGCTGCGGGTTCGGATCACCGCGACCGGCGCCGACTCCGTCGCGATCGACCTGGCCGGAGCCGACGGCCTGCCCGTCGCCTCCGTCGAGTCGTTCACGGTCCGCCCGGTCACCGCCGAGCAGTTGCGGCCGCAGGCCCACGACGCGCTGTTCCACCTCCGCTGGACCTCCCGGCCGCTGCCCGCGGCGCAGCAGGACGCGCCGGCCGCCGTCGCCCACCACGCCCTCCGGGACGCCGCGGGCGACGTGCCCGCGCAGGTCCGCGCCGTCGCCGGGGACGTACTGGGCGCACTGCGGCGGTGGCTCGACGACGAGGCGCCGGCCGCCGGCCGGCTGGTCGTCGTGACCCGCGGGGCGGTCGCCGTCACCCCGGGCGAGGACGTCGACCTGGCCCAGGCCCCGGTGTGGGGCCTGGTGCGCTCCGCGCAGGCGGAGAACCCGGGCCGGTTCGTCCTGCTGGACTCCGACGGCTCGCTGGAGCCGGACGAGCTCCTGCGGATCGCCGCAGCCCTCGACGAGCCCGAGGCCGCCGTCCGCGGGGGCGAGCTGTACGTCTCCCGGCTGGCCACGCTGCCGTCGGCCGACCCGCAGCCCTCCCCGTGGGACGCGCAGGGCACCGTACTGATCACCGGCGGCACCGGCGGGGTCGGCGCCGCCGTCGCCCGCCACCTCGTCACCGAGCACGGCGTACGCCACCTGCTGCTGACCGGCCGCCGAGGCGGGGACGCCCCGGGCGTCCGGGAGACCGCCGAGGAGCTGACCGGGCTCGGCGCCTCGGTGACCGTCGCCGCGTGCGACGCCTCCGACCGGGACGCGGTGGCCGCACTGCTCGCCGCGATACCCGCCGACCGGCCCCTGACGGCCGTCGTGCACGCGGCCGGTGTCATCGACGACGGCCTGATCGGCTCCCTGGACGCCGGCCGGCTGGACACGGTCCTGCGGCCCAAGGCCGACGGCGCCTGGAACCTGCACGAGCTGACGCGGGGGCTGGACCTGTCCGCGTTCGTCCTCTTCTCGTCCACGGCGACCCTGCTCGACGGGGCCGGCCAGGGCAACTACGCGGCCGCCAACGGCTTCCTGGACGCGCTGGCCGTCACCCGCCGCGCCGCCGGCCTCCCGGCGACCTCCCTCGCCTGGGGTCTGTGGACCGGCGTCGGCGGCATGGGCGGGCAGCTCGACGAGGCCGCGCTGCGCCGCATCGAGCGCCTCGGCCTCCAGGTGCTGTCCCCCGCCGAGAACCTCGCGCTGCTCGACGGCGCGCTCACGGCGACCGGGGGCGAAGCCGCGGTCGTACCCGTCCGGTTCAACCTGCGCACCCTCCAGGCGCGGGCCGCCGAGGTCCCGTCCGTGCTGCGCGGCCTGGTCCGCCCCGCCCGCCGCAGTGCGGGCACCGGCGTCGTCCCGGTCGAGCAGTCGCTGGCCCGCCGGCTGGCCGGGCTGTCGCGCGCCGAGCGCGGCGAGGCCCTGCTGGACCTCGTCCGTACGCAGGTCGCGGCCGTCCTCGGCCACGAGAGCGGCGACCGGATCAACCCGACGCGCGCGTTCAACGAGATGGGCTTCGACTCGCTCGCGGCCGTCGAGCTCCGCAACCGGCTGAGCTCGGCGATCAGCCTCCCGCTCGCCGCGACCCTCATCTTCGACTACCCGTCGCCGAGCGCGCTCGCCGACCACCTCGCGGGCAAGCTGGGCGACCCGGGCCAGGAGGCCCGCCGCGCGGCACCCGCCACCGCACTCGCCCCGGCCGACGACGACCCGATCGTGGTCGTCGGCATGGCCTGCCGCTACCCGGGCGGCGTCTCGACACCGGACGACCTGTGGCAGCTGGTCCGGGGCGGGGTCGACGCCGTCGGCTCGTTCCCGACCGACCGCGGCTGGGACTCCGACATCCACGACCCGGAGCCGGGCAAGCCCGGCAAGAGCCTCAGCGACAAGGGCGGATTCCTCTACGACGCCGCCGAGTTCGACGCCGAGTTCTTCGGGATCAGCCCGCGCGAGGCGCAGGCCATGGACCCGCAGCAGCGACTGCTCCTCGAAGTCTCCTGGGAGACGTTCGAGCGGGCCGGCATCGACCCGCACGCCCTGCGCGGCAGCGACACCGGCGTGTTCGCCGGCGTGATGTACCACGACTGGGGCCTGCGCCTGGGACCGCTGCCCGAGCAGCTCGCCGGCTACCACGGCAACGGCAGCCTCGCCAGCGTGGTCTCGGGCCGCGTCGCGTACGCACTCGGCCTCGAAGGCCCCGCGGTGACCGTGGACACGGCGTGCTCCTCGTCCCTCGTCGCGATGCACTGGGCGGCGCAGGCCCTGAGGCGCGGCGACTGCGGGCTGGCGCTCGCGGGCGGTGTGACCGTCATGTCCACCCCGGACACGTTCATCGACATGAGCCGGCAGGGCGGCCTGGCCGCCGACGGCCGGTGCAAGTCCTTCGGCAGCGGCGCCGACGGCACCGGCTGGGGCGAGGGCGTCGGCCTCGTGCTCCTGGAGCGCCGGTCGGACGCCGAGCGCAACGGCCACCGCATCCTCGGCGTCCTGCGCGGTTCCGCGGTCAACTCGGACGGCGCGTCCAACGGCCTGACCGCCCCCAACGGCCCCTCCCAGCAGCGCGTCATCCGCCGCGCCCTCCAGGACGGCGGCCTGACCGCCGCCGACGTCGACGTCGTCGAGGGCCACGGCACCGGCACCACGCTGGGCGACCCCATCGAGGCGCAGGCCCTGCTCGACACGTACGGCCAGGAGCGTCCGCAGGACGGCCGTCCGCTGCTGCTCGGCTCGATCAAGTCCAACATCGGCCACACGCAGGCCGCCGCCGGTGTCGCGGGCGTCATCAAGATGCTCCAGGCCATGGAGCACGGCGTCCTGCCGAAGACCCTGCACGCCGACGAGGCCTCCCCGCAGGTCGCCTGGGACGCGGGCGCGGTGGAGCTGCTGACCGACACGGTCGAGTGGCCGGCGGGCGAACGCCCGCGCCGCGCGGGCATCTCGTCCTTCGGCATCAGCGGAACGAACGCCCACCTCATCCTCGAAGAACCGCCGGTGGCGGCTCCGGCCGGGGCACCCGCGCAGGCGGCCCCCGAGGCCGCCGCCGGGCTGCTCCCGTGGGTGGTGTCCGGACGGACGGCGCAGGCCGTACGGGCGCAGGCGGCGCGTCTGGTCGCGCACCTGGAGACGCTGGACGGGCAGGACCTGGCGGTGGCGGGGCGGGCGCTGGCCACGCGGCGCGCCCGGCTGAACGAGCGGGCCGTCGTCCTCGGCGAGACCCGCGAGGAACTCCTCGCCGGCCTGACCGCCCTCGCCGAGGGCGCCACCGCCCCGGGCGTGGTGCAGGGCCAGGTACGGGAGGGCAAGTCGGCCTTCCTGTTCACCGGCCAGGGCGCGCAGCGCCTGGGCATGGGGCGTGAACTGCACGCCGCGTTCCCGGTGTTCGCCGACGCGCTCGACGCGGTCGTCGCGGCCCTGGACGTACACCTGGACAGGCCGCTGTACGAGGTGATGTGGGGTGAAGACGAGGCGCTGCTGAACAGCACCGCCTACACCCAGCCCGCCCTGTTCGCGATCGAGACCGCGTTGTTCCGGCTCGTCGAGTCGTGGGGGGTGCGCGCCGACTTCCTGGCGGGTCACTCCATCGGCGAGATTTCGGCCGCGCACGCCGCCGGGGTGCTGTCCCTGGAGGACGCCGCCCGGCTGGTCACCGCCCGCGGCCGGCTGATGCAGGCGCTGCCCGCCGGTGGGGCGATGGCCGCGATCGAGGCCACCGAGCCGGAGGTGCTGCCGTTCCTCTCGGACGCGGCCGGCATCGCCGCGATCAACAGCCCGCGCTCCATCGTGGTCTCCGGTACCGAGGAGGCCGTCGAGGCGATCCGGGCCGCGTTCACCGAGCAGGGCCGCAAGTCGACCCGGCTGCGCGTCTCGCACGCCTTCCACTCGCCCCTGATGGAGCCGGCGCTCGCCGAGTTCCACCTCGTGGCCGAGTCCGTGACCCGGCACGAGCCGGCGGTCCCGGTCGTGGCCGGTGTGCACGGCGCGATCAGCGAGGACTGGGGCACCCCGGAGTACTGGACGCGCCACCTGCGCGAGGCGGTCCGCTTCGCCGACACCGTCCAGCACCTCGCCGCGAAGGGCGTCCGGACCTTCCTGGAGCTCGGCCCGGACGCGATCCTGACGGCCCTCGCCCAGAGCACCCTGGACGGGCACGACGCGGTGGTCGAGCCCGCCGTCCGCAAGAACCGCCCCGAGGCCCGCACCCTCCTGACGGCGCTCGCCCGGCTCCACACCACCGGCACGCCCGTCGACTGGACGGCGCTCCACGCCGGGACCGGCGCGCAGGTGGTCGAGCTGCCGACGTACGCCTTCGAGCGCCGGCCGTACTGGCTCGACGCCCCGGCTGCGGCCCCGGCCGGCGATGTCACCAGCATGGGCCAGCAGCCCGCGCAGCACCCGCTGCTGAGCGCGGTGGTGGTCTCCCCGGAGGCCGGGGGCGTGGTGCTGACCGGCCGGCTGTCGGTCAAGACCCACGCGTGGCTGGCCGACCACGACGTCCTCGGGACCGTGCTCCTGCCCGGCACCGGGTACGTGGAGCTCGCGATCCGCGCCGGTGAGGAAGTCGGCTGCGACGTGATCGACGAGCTCACCATCGAGGCGCTGATGCCGATGCGCGAGGACGGCGGCGGTCTGGCCGTCCAGGTCACCGTCGACGCGGCCGACGCCACCGGCCGACGCTCGCTGGCGGTGTACTCGCGGCCCGACGACGGCCCGGCGGACACGCCGTGGACGCGGCACGCGAGCGGTGTCCTCGCTCCCGGGGCCCAGCACCCGCCGGCTCCCGAGTCGTTCGGGGTCGGGACCGGGGTCTGGCCGCCGGAGGGCGCGCAGGAGGTCGACATCTCCGGCGTGTACGACTACCTCACCGGCCAGGGCTACGGGTACGGGCCCATGTTCCGCTGCCTGCGCGGGATCTGGACGCGCGGCAAGGAGACCTTCGTCGAGGTGTCGCTGCCCGAGGACAACCTGGCGGTGGGCCACGAGTACCGGATCCACCCGTCGATCCTCGACGGCTCGCTGAGCGCGACGGACTTCATGGACGGGCGCAGCCCGCAGGACGTCGGGGGCACCCAGCTCCCGTTCGCCTGGGCCGGGGTGACCCTGCACGCGGCCGGTGCCTCGCAGCTGCGGGGCCGGATCACGGCCGTGGAGTCGCACAAGTCGCAGGGCTCCGACGCCGTCCGCATCGAACTGTCCGACCTGCGGGGCACCCCGGTCGCGACCATCGACTCGCTGGTGGTCCGCCCGGTCACCGCGGCCCGCGTCAACGCCGCCGCAGCCGCCGGGCAGGGCGAGCGCCCGTCGATGTTCCACCTGGTGTGGAACCAGCTGCCGCTGGGCGCCAGCCACACGGCGTCCGCCGACCGCTGGGCGCTGCTCGGCGGCGGTGCGGACCACACCTTCGGAGAAGGCGTGGCCGCCTACCCGGACCTGGCGGCGCTCGCCGCGGCCCTGGACGGCGGTGCGCAGCTGCCCGAGGTGGTCCTGCTGCCCGTACCGGCGGGCGAGGGCGAGGTGCCGGACGCGGTCCGGTCCGTGACCGGCGCCGTCCTCGACGTGCTGCGGGCCTGGCTCGACGAGCCCCGCTTCGGCCGGTCCCGGCTCGCCGTGGTCACCCGGGGCGCGGTGCAGGCGAAGGACGGCGACACCGTCGACCTGGCCCAGGCGCCCGTCTGGGGTCTGCTGCGCTCGGCCGAGGAGGAGAACCCGGGACGCTTCCTGCTGGTGGACACCGACGGCTCGGCCGCCGCCCACCAGGTGCTGCCCGCCATCGCCCTGACCGGGGAACCGGAAGCGGCCGTACGCGGCAGCGAGGTCAAGGTCCCGCGGCTGGCCCGGATCGCCGCCAGCCAGGTCGCCTCCGACCTGCCCTGGTCGGCGCAGGGCACGGTCCTGATCACCGGCGGTACGAGCGGCCTCGGCGCGATCACCGCCCGCCACCTGGTGGCGGAGCACGGCGTGCGCCACCTGCTGCTCACCAGCCGCCGCGGCCCGGACGCGCCCGGCGCGCGGGAGCTGAGCGCCGAGCTGACCGGGCTCGGGGCCGAGGTCTCGGTCGTCGCCTGCGACGTGTCGGACCGCAGCGCGGTGGACGCGCTGCTGGCCGGCGTCTCCGCCGGGCAGCCGCTGACCGCCGTCGTGCACGCCGCGGCGCTGATGGACAACGCGCTGACCGCGCAGCTGACGGCGGAGCAGGTGGACGCCGTGCTGCGGCCGAAGGCGGACGCCGCCTGGCACCTGCACGAGGCGACGCTCGGCCTGGACCTGTCGGCCTTCGTCCTGTTCTCCTCCTGCGCCGGTCTCGTGGTCGGCGCCGGGCAGGGCAACTACGCGGCGGCCAACCGGTTCCTGGACGGGCTCTCCGCCCACCGCCGCTCGCTCGGCCTGCCCGCCACCTCGCTGGCGTTCGGGCTGTGGGAGACGAAGACCGGACTGGGCGGCGGGGTCACCGACTCCGACCTCGGCCGGATGAAGTCGCTGGGCCTGCCGGCCCTGCCGACGGCCGAGGGGCTGCAGCTCTTCGACGAGGCGATGACCCTCGACGAGGTGATGATCGCCCCGATCCGCGTCGACAACGCGGGCCGCGGCGCGAACCCCGGCCCGGCCCCGGTGCTCCTGCGGGACGTCCTGAAGGCCGAACCGGCGGCGCAGCAGCGCCAGGACGTACGGGCCCCGGCCGTGGCGGCGGGGGGCCCGGCCGCCGGGGCGCGCGCGCGGGCGGGGCGGGGGGCCCCCCGGGGGCCCCCCCCCCGGCGCCCCCCCCGCCGCGCCCCGGG
>NZ_JBHYVA010000249.1:513-10855 GCF_042750055.1 Streptomyces sp. NPDC059456 | reverse complement strand
CCCCGGGCGTGGGGGCCACCGTCGCGGCCCTCCACCCGGGGGTCGACGCCACCCCCCCCGACCTGGCCGGCCCGGTCCTCGACGGCACCGACCTGATCGGCATGGGCGCCGGCCGAGGCGACCGCGCCTGGGCCCGGCACGGCACGGCCATGGCCGGGATCATCGCCGGGCACGGCCACGGCCCCGGCCGCCGCCAGGGCGTCCTCGGCATCGCGCCGAAGGCGAAGGTCCTCCCCGTCCGCGTGATCCTGGAGGAGGGCGACCCCGGCCGGGCCAAGGCCCGCGAGAGCAAGGGCGGCGCCCTCGCCGACGGCATCCGCTGGGCCGCCGACCACGGCGCGAACGTGATCAACCTCTCCCTCGGCGACGACAGCGACTCCGCCCACCACGAGGCCGGCGAGGACGAGGCCGTCCAGTACGCCCTCGCCAAGGGCGTCGTCGTCGTCGCCTCCGCGGGCAACGGCGGACGGCTCGGCGACCACGCCTCCTACCCGGCGGCCTATCCCGGGGTCATCGCGGTCACCGCCGTCGACCGCGGCGGCCGGAAGGCCGAGTTCTCCACCCGCAGCTGGTACGCCACCGTCAGCGCCCCCGGCGTCGACGTCGTGATCGCCGACCCGGACCGCTCCTACTACGAGGGCTGGGGCACCAGTGCCGCCTCGGCGTTCGTCTCGGGCGCCGTCGCCCTCCTCAAGGCCGCGCACCCGGACCTGTCCCCGGCCCAGATCAGGAAACTGCTGGAGGAGACCGCCTCCGACGCCCCGCCCGGTGGCCGCGACGACGCCCGCGGCCACGGCCTGGTCGACCCCGTGGCCGCCCTCCAGACCGCCGACACGCTGCGGGGCGAGCCGCCGCTGCCGGCACCCGTCGCGGCCGCGCAGCGGTACTTCGGCCCCGGCCCCGAGCCGGTCCGTGCGGCCGGACACGGCACCCGCCTCGGTACCCCGGCGGCCGCGGCCGCCGGGCTGGCCCTGCTGGTCCTGGCCGCCGTACTGGCCCGGCGTCCGCGAGGGGCACGACGGGACCGGGATAGGGTCGGGTAACTGTGGCGAACAAAAACATTCCCGACCCCGGCTACTCCGACGACGACGGCTCCGCCGACCCCCGGCTGAGCGCGGCCCTGGCCGCCTGGTCCGAAGACCGGGCGAAGGAGCCCGAGGTGCTGGCCGCCCTCAAGGGCGCCCGCCTGCTCGTCCCGGTCGTCGCCGTCCTCGGCGAGGTCGAGACCGACCCGGAGACCGGCCTCAAGCGCGAGAAGACCAGTGACATGGCCGTCCCGACCCTGCGGGCGGGCGACCGGCGGGCCCTGCCCGCGTTCACCTCCACCGCCTCGCTGGCGCTGTGGGACCCGGCGGCGCGCCCCGTGGCCGTTCCGCTGCACCAGGCCCTGGCGGCCGCCGCGCACGAGAAGGCCGACACCGTGGTCCTGGACCTGGCCGGCCCCGTCACCTACCAGCTCACCGGCCCCGCGCTGCTCGCGCTGGCCGAGGGCCGCACCGACGCCGGCCCGCTCGCCGACCCCGCGGTGCGGGACGCCGTACGCGCCGCCGTGGCGGCCGAGCCGGCCGTGCTCCGCGCCCACCTGGGCCCGGGCGGGGCCGACTCCGACGGAACGCTCGCGATCGTGCTCGCCGAGGGTGAGCAGGCCCACACCGCGGCCCGCCGCGTCGCCGAGGCGCTGGCGGCCGACGAGACGCTGCGGGCCCGCCTGGTCCGCGGGCTGGACCTGGCCCTGCTCCCCGCGGATGTCGCGGCCCCGGCCGGAGAGCCGCTCTTCACCCGCTGAGCCGCCCCGGCACGGGACGCCGGCGCAGACGCATGCGAGAAGGGCAGACGCATGCGAGAAGGCCAGACGCATGCGAGAAGGGCCGGGGCAGCGCCCCGGCCCTTGCACCTACCGTCCCGATCAGGTCCCGCGGCTCAGCCGAAGACCGGACCCGTGAACTTCTCGCCCGGACCCTGGCCCGGCTCGTCCGGCACGATCGAGGCCTCGCGGAAGGCGAGCTGGAGCGACTTCAGGCCGTCGCGCAGCGGGGCCGCGTGGAAGGAGCTGATCTCGGTGGCGCTCGCCGTGACCAGGCCGGCCAGGGCCGTGATCAGCTTGCGGGCCTCGTCGAGGTCCTTGTGCTCGGAGTCCGGCTTGTCCAGGCCCAGGTTGACCGCCGCGGCGCTCAGCAGGTGCACGGCCACCGTGGTGATCACCTCGACGGCGGGCACGTCCGCGATGTCGCGGGTCATGGCGTCGTAGTCGGGAGCGTCCGGCGTGGCGCCGGCCTCGGTGGCGGGGGTGGGGGTCGCGTCAGTCATGCCTCACACGATAAGCCGGGCCGCGCTGGCCGCCGACCTGCCCCCGGCGGGGTGCCCGCCGGGCGCCGGCCCACCACCGCGCGCGACGGCCGCCGGGTGAGCGGACCCGGCGCGGAATGCTATATTGGGCTGAAGACCGGCCGGAGACGTATGTCCCCGGCCCACAAGTGGAGGCTCCGTTCTCCCACCCGACCACCCTCCGGGGCGGCGGGTCACCGGTCAGGCGGCATCCATCGTTCCGTACGGACGATGGAAAGCTGCCCGAGTCTGCGCCCCGCGATCGCATGCGGCGGTGCTCCGGTTGTATTGGAGCCCCTGCCTGTGCCCGGCGGGGCTTTTTCATGTTCCGCCGCGGTCGGTCTGACGACACAAGACGTCAGCGGCTGTCTGCCAGACAGTCGTGTGGTGCTACCGAGGAGGATCCATCAGCACCGAGCCCCGCATCAACGATCGGATTCGTGTCCCTGAGGTGCGACTCGTCGGTCCCAGCGGCGAACAGGTGGGCATCGTCCCGCTTGCGAAGGCGCTTGAGCTCGCGCAGGAGTACGACCTGGACCTGGTCGAGGTCGCGGCGTCTGCACGCCCGCCGGTCTGCAAGCTCATGGACTACGGCAAGTTCAAGTACGAGTCGGCCATGAAGGCCCGTGAGGCGCGCAAGAACCAGGCGCACACGGTCATCAAGGAAATGAAGCTCCGGCCGAAGATCGACCCGCACGACTATGACACCAAGAAGGGTCACGTCGTTCGGTTCCTCAAGCAGGGCGACAAGGTCAAGATCACGATCATGTTCCGTGGTCGCGAGCAGTCCCGGCCGGAACTCGGCTACCGACTGCTGCAGCGTCTCGCTTCGGACGTCGAGGAGCTCGGCTTCATCGAGTCGAACCCGAAGCAGGACGGCCGAAACATGATCATGGTCCTCGGTCCGCACAAGAAGAAGACCGAGGCGATGGCCGAAGCCCGCGAGGCGCAGGCCGCCCGCAAGGCCGAGCGCCAGGGTGTCGCCGCCGACGAGGCTCCTTCCGAGGAAGCCCCCGTCGAGGAGGGCACCGAGGTCGCCTCTGCCGAGGCCACCGAGGACGCCTCTCCCGAGGCGCCGGCCGAGGCCTGATTCCGAGGCAGCCTGTCTCGGATCACCGACACAACATGACGCTCCCGGGCGCCGGTCCTCCACCGGACCGGCTGGGGGCGCCACCGACGAGGAGATAACGGCGCTATGCCGAAGAACAAGACGCACAGCGGTACCAAGAAGCGCTTCAAGATCACCGGCTCCGGCAAGGTGCTCCGTGAGCGCGCCGGTAAGCGCCACCTGCTCGAGCACAAGTCGTCCCGTCTGACCCGCCGCCTCACCGGCAACGCGGAGATGGCCCCCGGCGACGCCGCGAAGATCAAGAAGCTTCTCGGCAAGTGACGTTCTCCGCTCCCCCTGCCGGGAGCGGACGTCGAGACCGGGACCCCATCTGAATTCGGGCCGTGTGAAGACACCCACGGCCCCGCTACAAGGAGTTAAAAAGTGGCACGCGTCAAGCGGGCAGTAAACGCCCACAAGAAGCGCCGGGCGATCCTCGAGGCGGCCTCCGGCTACCGCGGTCAGCGTTCGCGCCTGTACCGCAAGGCCAAGGAGCAGGTCACCCACTCGCTGGTCTACAACTTCAACGACCGCAAGAAGCGCAAGGGCGACTTCCGTCAGCTGTGGATCCAGCGCATCAACGCCGCTGCCCGCCAGAACGGCATGACGTACAACCGCCTCATCCAGGGTCTGAAGGCCGCCAACATCGAGGTGGACCGCAAGATCCTCGCGGAGCTGGCCGTCAACGACGCCAACGCTTTCGCCGCGCTCGTCGAGGTTGCGCAGAAGGCGCTTCCGGCCGACGTGAACGCCCCGAAGGCCCCCGCTGCCGCCTAAGCAGCAAGCCCTTCACAGGCTTCAGCCCGGACCCGCAGGCCCATCGCCTTCGGGTCCGGTGCGTTGTAGCCGAGCCGATCCACCTGTTTCGACCCGCAGTACGTACGGAAGCGAGCCGACCGCCATGGGTACCCCCGCCCCCGCCGAGCTGATCTCCCCCCGATCCCCGCGGGTGGCCGCCGCCAGGCGACTGGCGCGGCGCAACTTCCGCACCAAGGAGCGCCGCTTCATCGCCGAGGGCCCCCAGGCCGTCCGCGAGGCCGTCGAGCACCGCGGCGCCGGGGGCGCGTCGACCCTGATCGAGCTGTTCGCCACCGTCGAGGCCGCCGAGCGCTACGCCGGGATCGTCGACGCCGCACTGGCCGCCGGGGCGCGCGTCCACTACGCCTCCGACGAGGTGCTCGCCGAGGTCTCGCAGACCGTCACCCCGCAGGGCCTCGTCGGCGTCTGCCACTTCCTCGACTCGCCGTTCGAGGACATCCTCGAGGCCGGGCCCAAGCTGGTCGCCGTCCTCGCCCACGTCCGCGACCCCGGGAACGCCGGCACCGTACTGCGCTGCGCGGACGCCGCGGGAGCGGACGCCGTCGTGCTGACCGACGCCTCCGTGGACCTGTACAACCCCAAGTCCGTACGGGCCTCCGTGGGCTCCCTCTTCCACCTGCCGGTGGCGGTCGGCGTCCCCGTGGAGGAAGCCGTCGCGGGGCTCAGGGCGGCCGGTGTGCGCATCCTCGCGGCCGACGGCGCCGGCGAGGACGACCTGGACGCCGAGCTCGACGCGGGCACCATGGGCGGCCCCTCGGCCTGGGTGTTCGGCAACGAGGCGTGGGGGCTGCCGGAGGAGACCCGGGCGCTCGCGGACGCCGTCGTACGCGTCCCGATCCACGGCAAGGCCGAGAGCCTGAACCTCGCCACGGCCGCCGCCGTGTGCCTCTACGCATCCGCTCGTGCACAGCGGGCGCCCGGAGGGTGCCGCTCCGTGACCCCCAGCTAGTAATGTGGCGGCCCGGGGGCCCACTGCGCCACTCGGAGATGTGGGGTACGAGGACATGACCGTGGGTACGAACAGCTCGCCAGGGGCCGTGAAGGCGCCCGGGACGGCGCCGTCCCTGCCGGCCGTGCCCCCGCAGGGTGCGGGCCGCGCCGGTGCGGCCGCCGCGGCCGAGCCCTGCGACCTCGCCGAGTCCGGCGCGATCGGGATCGACCCCGACGACCTGCCGGACGGGCTCGTCGTCGCCGACCACACCGGCCGGGTGATCTGCTTCAACTCCGCCGCCGCCCGGATCACCGCCCTGGCCCCGGGCGAGGCGCTCGGCCTGCGCATCGAGCGGGCACTGCCGCTGGAGGACCTCGACGGCCGCCGCTGGTGGGCGCTGACCGACCCGTACGGGGGCCTCGCGACCCGGCGCGGCCAGCCGGAGCGCAACCTCCTGCTGCCCGGCGGGCGCGAGGTGCTCGTCTCCGCCCGGTACGTGCGCACGCACCCCACGGGCCCGCTGCGCCGCCTCGTCGTCACCCTGCGCGGCACCGAGGCCCGCCGCCGCACCGAGCGCAGCCACGCCGAGCTGATCGCCACCGTGGCGCACGAGCTCCGCTCGCCGCTGACCTCCGTCAAGGGGTTCACCGCGACGCTGCTCGCCAAGTGGGAGCGGTTCACCGACGACCAGAAGCGGCTGATGCTGGAGACCGTCGACGCCGACGCCAACCGCGTCACCCGGCTGATCGCAGAGCTCCTCGACATCTCCCGCATCGACTCAGGCCGCCTCGAGGTCCGCCGCCAGCCGGTGGACATCGCCACGGCCGTGGGCCGCCACGTCCAGGCGCTCACCGCGAACGGCCAGTCGCCCGACCGGTTCCTCGTCCGGGTCAGCTGCTCGCTGCCCGCGCTGTGGGCCGATCCCGACAAGATCGACCAGATCCTCGGCAACCTCCTCGAAAATGCGGTGCGGCACGGCGAGGGAACGGTCACCATCGAGGTATCGCCGACCAGCCTGGCCACTGCGTCGGGCAAGACCGAGAAGGGAACCGCCGTCACCGTGACCGACGAGGGCCCCGGGATCCCCGAGGAGTCGATGGGCCGCGTGTTCACCCGCTTCTGGCGGGGGAGCAAGCGCGGCGGCACCGGCCTGGGCCTGTACATCGTCAAGGGCATCGTCGAGGCCCACGGCGGCACCATCACGGTCGGCCGCGGCCCCGGAGGCGGCGCCGAGTTCCGATTTATCCTGCCCGTGGGGGCGCCGGCCTACCTCACGCAGTAACCCTGCGGAGCGTCTCGCCAGGCGGCCCACGGGCTCCTTCACCCCCGGCGACCTTTAGACTCGTCCTTTGGCACCTTTGGGACTCGTCCGAATCTGTCGATCGAGACGGTCGAGCGGATCGCGCGGGGTTCCACCAGCCAGCCATCGGAAGTACGGGAAGAGATGTCGGCACCGAACAAGTCGTACGACCCTGTCGAGGTCGAGGCACTGAAACCGGAAGAGATCGAGCGCATGCGGGACGAGGCGCTCGCCGCCTTCGCGGCCGCCGGCGACCTCGACGCGCTGCGTGAGGCGAAGACCGCGCACATGGGCGACCGCTCGCCCCTGGCGCTCGCCAACCGCGAGATCGGCGCCCTGCCGCCGCAGGCCAAGGCCGAGGCGGGCAAGCGCGTGGGCCAGGCCCGCGGCGCCGTGAACAAGGCCTTCGGGGCCCGCACGGTCGAGCTCGAAGCGGAGCGCGACGAGCGGGTGCTGGTCGAGGAGGCGGTGGACGTCACGCTGCCCTACGACCGCGTCCCCGCCGGTGCCCGGCACCCCCTGACCACGCTGATGGACCGCATCGCGGACATCTTCACGGCCATGGGCTACGAGGTGGCCGAGGGCCCCGAGGTCGAGGCGGAGTGGTTCAACTTCGACGCCCTCAACTTCACGCCCGACCACCCGGCGCGCCAGATGCAGGACACCTTCTTCGTCCGGGGGCCGGAAGGCACCGAGGGCGACGAGTCCGGCGTCGTGCTGCGCACCCACACCTCCCCGGTGCAGGCGCGTTCGCTGCTCGACCGGGAGCCGCCCGTCTACGTGGTGTGCCCGGGCCGGGTGTTCCGCACCGACGAGCTCGACGCGACGCACACCCCGGTCTTCCACCAGGTCGAGCTGCTCGCCGTCGACGAGGGCCTGACCATGGCCGACCTGAAGGGCACGCTGGACCACATGGTCCAGGCGCTCTTCGGCAAGGACATGACCACCCGGCTGCGGCCGAACTTCTTCCCGTTCACCGAGCCGTCCGCCGAGATGGACATGCAGTGCTACGTGTGCCGCGGCGAATCGGTGGGCAACCCCGACCGCCCGTGCCGCACCTGCTCCAGCGAGGGCTGGATCGAGCTCGGCGGCTGCGGAATGGTCAACCCCAAGGTGCTCATCGCCTGCGGTGTGGACCCCGAGAAGTACAGCGGGTTCGCCTTCGGGTTCGGCATCGAGCGGATGCTGATGTTCCGCCACAACGTCGAAGACATGCGAGACATGGTCGAGGGTGACGTCCGGTTCACCCGGCCGTTCGGGATGGAGATCTGATGCGGGTCCCGCTTTCTTGGCTGCGGGAGTACGTCGACCTGCCCGCGGGCGAAACCGGTCGTGACGTACAGGCCAAGCTCATCGACGCCGGTCTCGAGGTCGAGACCGTCGAGCAGCTCGGCGCGGGCCTCAAGGGCCCCCTGGTCGTCGGCCAGGTGCTGACCATCGAGGAGCTCGAGGGCTTCCGCAAGCCGATCCGTTTCTGCACGGTCGACGTCGGCCGGGCCAACGGCACCGGCGAGCCGCAGGAGATCGTCTGCGGCGCCCGGAACTTCTCCGTCGGCGACAAGGTCGTCGTGGTCCTGCCCGGCGCCGTCCTGCCCGGCGACTTCGCGATCGCCTCGCGCAAGACGTACGGCAAGACCTCGCACGGCATGATCTGCTCCGGCGAGGAGCTCGGCATGGGCGACGACGGCACGCACGGCATCATCGTGCTGCCGCCGGAGCACGAGGTCGGCACCGACGCGATCGAGCTGCTCCAGCTCGTCGACGAGGTCCTCGACATCGCCGTCACCCCGGACCGCGGCTACTGCCTGTCGATGCGCGGCGTGGCCCGTGAGACCGCCACCGCGTACGGCCTGCCGCTGCGCGACCCGGCGCTGCTCGACGTGCCCGCGCCGAACTCGTACGGCTACCTGGTCAAGATCGACGACCCGGCCGGCTGCGACCGCTTCACCGCCCGTACGGTGACCGGCCTCGACCCCGAGGCGAAGTCCCCGATCTGGCTCACGCGGCGCCTGCAGAAGGCCGGCATGCGGCCGATCTCGCTCGCCGTCGACGTCACCAACTACGTGATGCTCGAACTGGGCCAGCCGCTGCACGCCTACGACCGCTCCCGCCTGGACGGCGCCATCGGCGTGCGCCGGGCCGAGCAGGGCGAGAAGTTCACCACCCTCGACGGGGTCAAGCGCACGCTCGACGCCGAGGACCTGGTGATCACCGACAACAGCGGGCCGATCGGCCTCGCCGGTGTCATGGGCGGTGCCAACACCGAGATCGCCGACTCCGTGACCGACCCCGAGACCGGCGCCGTCACCGGCACCACGGACGTCGTCATCGAGGCCGCGCACTTCGACGCCCTGACGATCTCGCGCAGTGCCCGCCGGCACAAGCTCGCCTCCGAGGCCTCCAAGCGCTTCGAGCGCGGCGTCGACCCGCAGGCGGCCTCCGCGGCCGCGCAGCGGACCGTCGACCTGCTGGTGCTGCTCGCGGGCGGCACCGCCGAGGCCGGGGTCACCGAGCTCTCCGCCCCGGGCGCCCCGCGCACCATCGCGATGCGCGCGGACCACCCGGACCGCGTCGCCGGCATGGACTACGGCCGCGAGACCGTCGTCCGCCGCCTCCAGGAGGTCGGCTGCGACGTCTACGGCCAGGACGAGCTCGTCGTGACCGTCCCCTCGTGGCGGCCCGACCTCGCCGAGCCCAACGACCTCGCGGAAGAGGTCATCCGGCTGGAGGGCTACGGGAACCTCCCGTCGACCCTGCCGCAGCTGCCCTCCGGCCGCGGTCTGACCGCCCGGCAGCAGCTGCACCGCCGGGCCGGCCGCGCGCTGGCCGGCGCGGGCTACGTCGAGGCGCTCAGCTACCCGTTCGTCGGCGAGGGCGTCTTCGACCAGCTCCAGCTGCCCGCGCACGACGCGGCCCGCCAGGTCGTCAAGCTGGTCAACCCGATCTCCGACGAGGAGCCGGCGCTGCGCACCACGCTGCTGCCGGGCCTGCTGGGCGCGCTGCGCCGCAACGACAGCCGGGGCAGCCACGACCTCGCCCTCTTCGAGACCGGTTCGGTCTTCCGGGCCGGCAAGCAGCCCGGTGTCGCCGTACGGCTGCCCGTCGACCGGCGTCCGACGGCCGAGGAGATCGCCACGCTGAACGCCGCCCTGCCGGCCCAGCCGCGGTACGCCGCGGTCGTGCTGGCCGGTGCGCGCGAGCAGGCCGGCTGGTGGGGCAAGGGCCGCCCGGCCGACTGGGCGGACGCGGTGCAGGCCGCGCGCTCGCTGGCCGTCGAGGCCGGCGTGCAGCTGGTCGTGCGCCAGGGCCAGTACGGGCCGTGGCACCCGGGCCGGTGCGCGGAGCTGCTCGTCACCCTGGACGGGGTGGAGACGGTCATCGGTCACGCCGGTGAGCTGCACCCGCGCGTCGTCAAGGCGATGGGCCTGCCGGCCCGCACCAGCGCCATGGAGCTCGACCTGGACCGCCTCGCGGCGGCCGGCGGCGGCGCCGTGCAGGCGCCCCGGATCTCCACCTTCCCGGTGGCGACCCAGGACGTCGCGCTGATCGTGGACGCGTCGGTCCCGGCGGCCGCGGTCGAGGCCGCGCTGCGCAAGGGCGCCGGTGAACTGCTGGAGTCCCTGCGGCTGTTCGACGTGTTCACCGGTGAGCAGGTCGGCGAGGGCAAGAAGTCCCTGGCGTACGCGCTGCGCTTCCGCGCGGCGGACCGCACGCTGACGGCCGAGGAGTCCACGGCCGCGCGCGACGCGGCGGTGGCCCTGGCCGCCGAGCGCACCGGCGCGGTGCTGCGCGGCGCGTAACCGCCGCTGCGGCTGCAGGAGTTGAGGGGCGCGGGCGGGGGGCCCGCGCGGGCCCCCCC
>NZ_JBHYVA010000249.1:0-503 GCF_042750055.1 Streptomyces sp. NPDC059456 | reverse complement strand
GCCCGCGCGCCGGGGGGGGGGGGCGGGGCGCGGGGGGCGGGGGGGGGGGGGCGGGGGGGGGCCCCCCCGGGGGGGGCGGGGGGGGGGGGGGGGCGGGGGGGGGCCCCCGCGCCCCCGCCCCCTCGTGCGTGGGCGGCGGTGCCTGAGGTCCGCTCACTCGTCCGGGTGAGAGCCCGATGGGCCGTGTCCGCCGCTCCGGGCGGCCGGAGGGGCCGTGGTCGACCGCGTGCCGGTGGAGCCCCGTTCCTGCGCGGCGGCGCCGAGGACGTACGCTCGCGCGGCGGCCGTCGGCGGGCCCGCCCGCCTCCCTGCCGGTGCCGTGCGGTGGCCGTGAGGGGCGAGGTCGGCGAACGGGAACCGCACACCGGGCCCGGTGGGAGGGCCCGGCGCGCGTTCCACGGCCCCCTGCCGGGGCCCGGCGACCAACCGGGCGCCGGCGGAGCCGGTGCGGGGGGGGCCGCGCCCCGGCCGGGCGTGGGGGGGGTGAGGCGCCGCGGGGGGCG
>NZ_JBHYVA010000248.1:9489-10867 GCF_042750055.1 Streptomyces sp. NPDC059456 | reverse complement strand
GCCGGTCTCGGAGTCGAGGGCGCCGGTCGGTTCGTCGGCGAGGACCAGGCGGCGGGGGCCCCCCACGGGGCGGGGGGGGGGGGCGCGGCGCCGGGGCGGGGGGGCCGGGGCCCCGGGGGCCTCGCGGGGGCCGGGGCCCCCGGGGTCAGGCCTGGGCCCTGACCGAGTCCAGGAAGGGCTCCAGGGCGGCGCGCCAGGCCGTCGGCTGGTCGTAGTGGAGGTAGTGGCCGGCGTCGGGGATCTCGGCGTACCGGCCCGCCGGGAGGACGCGGACCATCTCCTGGGCCTCCGCGCGGCCCAGTTCGCCGTCGAGGCCGCGGACGACCAGGGTCGGGCAGCGGACCTGGGCCAGTTCCTCCCAGTGCGCGTCGTGGACCCACGTCTCGCGGGCGGTCAGCATCTGGCGGCGGGAGAACAGCGGGCGCCAGCCGTCCGGCGCCTGGTGCATCACCTCGGCGAAGAAGGCGCCGCGGCCCGGATCGGGGCGTTCCACCCGGGGGTCGTCCTCGCCGAACCAGCGGCGGGCGGCGTCCTGGGTGGGGAAGGGGAGGGGCCAGCGGCGGAACCAGTCCTCCCATTCCTGCTGGGAGGCCTCGCCGAGGGCGGAGGCGCGCATGTCGCAGATCACCAGGGCCTCGACGAGGTCGGGGCGGCGGGCGGCGAGCTGCCAGCCGGTGAGGGCGCCCATGGAGTGCCCGATCAGGGTCACGGGGCCCAGGCCGAGCTGCTCGATGACGGATTCGGCATCGGCCACGAACGCGTCGCGCCCCAGCCGGGTCGAGGTGCCCGGGCCTGCGGCGGGGCGGCCGCTCTGGCCGTGGCCGCGCTGGTCGAGGGCGACGACGCGGCGGTTCCGGGAGAGCCAGCGGGCGGTGCCCGCCCAGTGGAACGCGCGGCCCATCAGGCCATGGAGTAACAGCACCCGGGGCGCGTCGGGGTCGGGGGGCTCGGCGGTGGCGGATTCCCGGAACTCCCAGGCGGCCAGGCGCACACCGTCGGCCCCTGTCACATCGATGCGCTGTACCACGGCAGATGCACCCCCTTCGCTCGCGGCCAGACTATCGAACCCACATTCGAAAACGGGGTTCTCGCCGTCAACACCGCTCTTTCGAGTGACCTTGCTCAAGGATTGGCCGCCGCTGCCGATGGAGATCCTTTCAACAGGGAGGCGGGCCGCTCGGGGAAGACGGTCCGAAGGGGATGACCTTGAGAGCTCGGGGCTCCAGGTCAGCAAGGGGAGGACCGGGGGGCGGGGGGGCGGCGCGCGGCGGGGGGGGGGGGGGAGCCCCCCCCCCCGCGACCCCCCCCATCCGCCCGCGCGCGCCGAGGCCGTACGGGCCGGCGACGTAGCCGGGCTTGCCGGGGAAGACGTCCAGCG
>NZ_JBHYVA010000248.1:3805-9480 GCF_042750055.1 Streptomyces sp. NPDC059456 | reverse complement strand
GGGCAACAGGGTCCGAGGGGGATGCCCTTGAGCGCGGGGGGCACCTGGACAGCATGGGGCGGACCGGGCCCGGCGCCCCACGGCGCCGGGACCATCCATGTCCACCACCCGTGACCCCCTCCGCCGCCCACGGGCCGACGGTCGGCGCACGGTTCACGCCCTGGTCGGCACTCGGCTCGGCGCCGCTCTGCTCGGCACCTCGCTCGGCACCTCGCTCGGCGCTCCGCTCAGCGCTTGGCCACGAACACGTGCGAAGCGATCTCCGCATCCAGCTCGGCCGCCTCGCCGCCGCTGCCGACCAGCACCCCGCCCGGCGACTCGGTCACGCTGACCACCGAGCCGGGCTGCACGCCCGCCCGCCGCAGCGTGTACATCAGCTGGGCGTCCGTCTGGATCGGCTCCCCGATCCGGCGCACGACCACGGTCTTCCCGTCCGGGCCCGGGTCCAGCTCCGAGAGGCTGACCATGCCGTCCTCCAGGAACGGGTCCGCCTCCGCCTTCTCGCCCAGCTCCTCCAGCCCCGGGATCGGGTTCCCGTACGGCGACTCGGTCGGGTGGCGCAGCAGCTCCAGCACCCGCCGCTCCACCGCCTCGCTCATCACGTGCTCCCAGCGGCAGGCCTCGGCGTGCACCTGCTCCCACTCCAGGCCGATGACGTCGACGAGCAGGCATTCCGCGAGCCGGTGCTTGCGCATCACGCGCGTCGCCAGCCGGCGGCCCTCCTCCGTCAGCTCCAGGTGCCGGTCGCTCGCCACGGCCACCAGGCCGTCCCGCTCCATGCGCGCCACCGTCTGGCTCACCGTCGGCCCGCTCTGGTCCAGCCGCTCGGCGATGCGGGCGCGCATGGGGACCACGCCTTCCTCTTCCAGCTCGAGGATGGTGCGGAGATACATCTCCGTGGTATCGATCAGTCCGGACATTCGTGCCCCTCGGATATCGTGCGCTGGCCCTGCCCCCAATTCTGACGCATCGCACGGACAACCGTCCCGTGCCGGACGTCAAGCACCGCCCAGGACATCCCCGGGCGCCTCCGGACCGGGATTGACGTTCGTATTGACACGCCCTTGGTCCAGACCGCACGGTGAGCGGCGGACACGGACGAACCCCACCTCTGGAAGGGCCATCGGCGTATGAGCGAGAGCAAGCTGGCCGGTCAGTTCCTCGACGCCGCGATCGGCCTCCTGGAGCGGGTCCGCAGCGAAGAGGCACAGCGCATCGCCGAGGCCGGCGCCGCCGTCGCCGACGCCGTCGCCGCCGGGAACCGGATCTTCGTCTTCGGGGCCGGGCACTCCTCCCTCCCCGCCCAGGACGTGGTCTACCGGGCCGGTGGACTCGCCCTCGTCAACTTCCTCGCCGTCCCCGGCACCGTGGGCGTCGACGTCATGCCGGCCACCCTCGGCAGCGCCCTGGAGCGGGTCGACGGTCTCGCCGGGGCCGTCCTCGACAGCAGCCCGGCCGCCGACGGCGACGTCCTCGTGATCATCTCCCTCTCCGGCCGCAACGGCCTGCCGGTCGAGATGGCCATGAACGCCCGCGCCATCGGCATGAAGGTGATCGGCCTGACGTCCGTGGCGTACGCGACGCAGACCCGGTCGCGGCACGCCTCCGGCACCTTCCTCAAGGACCACTGCGACATCGTCCTCGACAGCAAGATCGCGGTCGGCGACGCCGAACTGAGCCATGACGGCATCGACGCCCCGTTCGCTCCCGCCTCCACCGTCGTGACCAGCGCGATCATGCAGGCCGTGATGGCGGCGGCCGCGGGCGAGCTGGTCGCCCGCGGCATCGAGCCCCCGCTGCTCCGCTCGGGCAACGTCGACGGCGGCCACGAATGGAACGGCCGCGTCCTCCAGGAGTACGGCGACCGGATCTTCTTCCGCCACTGACCGGCGGGGGCAGGACACCCCTAGGCCAGGTCCTTCGGGTCGTGCCGGGGCCAGGCGCCCAGGTCCAGATCGGCCGCGACCCGGGCCGCGACCTCCTCCGCGTACGCCGCGTCCGCCTGCTCGAACGCGGCCCGCGAAGCACCCCGTACGAAGGTCAGCACCCCCAGGTTCCGCCCACGGCTGCGCAGCACCGTGCACAGCACGTGCGCCGCGTCCTGCGGCCACTGCCGCTCCCGCGCCCAGCCCCCGCCCGCCTCCCCGCGCGGGGCGCTGGTGCGCACCGACCCGATCCGGTCCAGCGCCTGCAGCGCCGGATGCCCGGGCGCGTACCGGGCGGCACTCGCCCCGGCCCCCGGGTCCGGCAGCACCGGCGGCGACGCGGCGACCCGTACGAGCCGCCGCCGGTCCGGATCGGACGACTGCTCCAGTACGTCGAGCAGCGCGTGCTCCGCGAAGCCGGCCAGGGCGAAGTCCAGCCGTACGGCGGCGGCCTCGGCCGGGTCCGGGCACTCGGCGGCCGCCCGGCCCGACCGGTGCAGCTGACCGGCCCGGAACCGCAGCTGCGCCGTGTCCAGCGCGGCCTGCCGGGACTCGGTGACGTCCTGGAACAGCCAGCCGACCCCGAGCGGCACCGGCTCCTCCGCCAGCGGCGATCCCAGCCGCAGGAACCCGGACCGCCAGCACCGCCGCCGCACCCCCTCCGGCGTGCGGACGGACACCCACAGCTCCGCGGGCGCCGGCGGCGACCCCTCGGCGAGCACGTGCTGAAGGGCCCCTTCCAGCTCCTCGACGCCCTGGACCAGCAGCTCCCCCAGGGGCCGGCCGAGCAACGCGGACCGCGCCGATCCGAACGCGCGGGCGGCATGCGCGTTGACCACCGCCGGCCGCAGGTCCACGTCGACGAGGACCACGCCCCACGAGGCGTCGTCCATCAGCGCCTCGCTCAGCGCGATGGACCGCTCCAGGTCTATCTGGGCGTGCACCTCGCTGAAGGCGCAGTACACCCCGGCGGGCTTCCCGTCCGCCCCGGGCACCCCGGCGGACTGGGTGCGCACCAGCACCCGCCCGCCCTCCTTGGTGACCAGGGCGAACTCGTGCACCTGCCGCCCGGGCACGTCCTGGGCGGCCATGAGCCGCTCCTCCACGTCCTGCGCGTCGGCGGCCCGCACGGCCCACCCGGCGAACCCCTTGCGCCCGACCGCCTCGGCGGCGCTCCAGCCCAGGATCCGCTCGGCCTCGCGGTTCCAGTGCGTGATCACGCCGTCGGCGTCGAACGCACACAAGGCGGCGTCCATCCCGTCCAGCAGCGCTGCGAGCAGATCGTCGGTGGTCTCACCACGTCCGGAAGCACTCACCTGGCACCCCCTGCAGGTGTTCGCGTGTGCGGCACGTCAGATCATTCAACTGGAACGTGACGCAGCCCACACCGCATTCCCTGAATCGCCCCGAAATAAATCACTTGAGGACCCCGGGGAGCGGTTCTAGGCTCTGCGGTACACGAGAAGGGAGGTGGTTCCCGAAATGTACGGAAACCGGACGCGTGAGGTGGCTGCGGGCTAAGGGCCCGTCGTCGCACGCACCCAGTGCGGTGCCCGGCGGGATCGCCAGGCGCCAATCCCAAGCAGTCACCCGACCCGCGGGCTCGCCGGTACGTCCGGCCGGCTTCTCTCACTGCAGGAGAGAAACCCGCGCCCGCGGGTCGTCTGCGTTCCGGGCTAGGGGCAGAGGCGCTCCAGGCGCCATTTCCCGCCCTCCAGGACGTACCGCAGGCGGTCGTGGAGGCGGTTTTCGTGGCCCTGCCAGAACTCCATGCCGTCGGGGACGATCCGGATGCCGCCCCACTCGGGCGGGACCGGGACCTGCTCGCCCTCGGGGTAGCGCTCCGCGAGTTCCGCGTAGCGGCGGTCGAGCTCCGCGCGGGAGGCGATCACCCGGGACTGCTCGCTCGCCCAGGCGCCCAGCTGTGAGCCGTGCGGGCGGGAGCGGAAGTACGCCGCCGTCTCGTCGCGGCCGATCCGGGAGGCCGTGCCGGTGACGATGACCTGGCGGGCGATGGGGTGCCAGGGGAAGAGCAGGGCGACGTGCGGGTTCGCGTCGATCTCGCGGCCCTTGCGCGAGCCGTAGTTCGTGTAGAAGACGAAGCCCCGCTCGTCGAACTGCTTCAGCAGCACGGTGCGGGAACTGGGGCGGCCGTCGGGGGTCGCGGTCGAGACGACCATCGCGTTGGGTTCGAAGAGGTGCGAGTCCGCGGCCTGCTGGAACCACTCGGCGAACTGCCGCATGGGGTCCTCGGCGAGGCTCGCCTCGTGGACGATCTCCGAGCGGTACTGCTTGCGCATCGTGGCGGGGTCAATGTCCTGGTCGGTCACACGGTCATCCTGCCGCAGGAGTGCTTGCGGCAGTGTGCCGTATGTCACGCTTCCGCCTGGCATCCGCAGCCGCCAAAATCTTGGGGCCGGTCCGGAGGTCCTCACACGGGTGACCGACGGCCGTGCCGGGCATCAACGGGGATGACCGCGCCGGACCGCGAGTCACGCCGGGAGCCGCGCGTGTTCGCACTATCTGAGGAGCCGCCTGATGTCCGACTTCGTACCCGGGCTCGAAGGGGTCGTCGCGTTCGAGACCGAGATCGCCGAACCGGACAAGGAGGGCGGATCGCTCCGCTACCGCGGGGTCGACATCGAGGATCTCGTCGGGCACGTCTCGTTCGGCAACGTCTGGGGCCTGCTGGTCGACGGGGCGTTCAACCCCGGTCTGCCCGCCGCCGAGCCGTTCCCGATCCCGGTGCACTCCGGTGACATCCGGGTCGACGTGCAGTCCGCCCTCGCGATGCTCGCCCCCGTGTGGGGTCTGAAGCCGCTGCTCGACATCGACGAGCGGACCGCCCGCGACAACCTCGCGCGCGCCGCCGTGATGGCGCTGTCGTACGTCGCCCAGTCCGCGCGCGGGCAGGGCCGGCCGATGGTGCCGCAGAGCGAGATCGACAAGGCCGAGTCCGTGGTCGAGCGGTTCATGATCCGCTGGCGGGGCGAGCCGGACCCCAAGCACGTCAAGGCCGTCGACGCGTACTGGACGTCGGCCGCGGAACACGGGATGAACGCCTCGACGTTCACCGCCCGGGTGATCGCCTCGACCGGTGCGGACGTCGCCGCGGCGCTGTCGGGTGCCGTGGGCGCCATGTCCGGGCCGCTGCACGGCGGCGCGCCGTCCCGCGTCCTCGGCATGATCGAGGAGATCGAGCGCACCGGTGACGCGGTGGCGTACGTGAAGAAGGCCCTGGACAAGGGCGAGCGGCTGATGGGCTTCGGACACCGCGTGTACCGGGCCGAGGACCCGCGCGCCCGCGTGCTGCGGCGCACCGCCAAGGAGCTGGACGCGCCGCGCTACGAGGTGGCCGCCGCGCTGGAGAAGGCCGCGCTGGAGGAGCTGCACGCCCGCCGCCCCGACCGGGTGCTCGCGACGAACGTGGAGTTCTGGGCCGCGATCATGCTGGACTTCGCGGAGGTCCCGGCGCACATGTTCACCTCGATGTTCACCTGTGCCCGGACGGCCGGCTGGTCGGCGCACATCCTGGAGCAGAAGCGCACGGGCCGCCTGGTGCGTCCGTCGGCGCGCTACATCGGCCCGGGCCGGCGCAATCCGCAGGAGATCGAGGGCTACGCGGACATCGCCGACACGGCCTGATCGCCGGTCGTACCCGCCGCCAGGGCGCCGCATCCCGTCACGTGCGTACGGGGTGCGGCGCCCAAGGCCCCGGCGGGCACATCCGCGGGTGGCGTCCCAGAAACG
>NZ_JBHYVA010000248.1:0-3795 GCF_042750055.1 Streptomyces sp. NPDC059456 | reverse complement strand
CCCCGCCCTACCCCCCGGTCCCCCCCCCCCCCCCGGCGCCCCACCCCACCCCGGCCCGGGGGGGGGGCGCCGCCCTCGGCGCGTGCGGGCTCAGCCGAGGGTGGCGTCCAGGATCCGGGACCACTGGGCGACCACGCGGGCACGGCGGGCCGTGTCGTCGGTGAGGACGTTGGCCAGGCCGAGGCCGCGGGCCATGTCCAGGAGGCCCTGCACGGTTTCGCGTACGCCCGGGACGGACTCGTCGGCGCCGAGGAGTTCCACGGCGATGCGATGGGTCTCGCGGCCGACGCGGGCCTCCAGTTCGGTGACCTGGGGGCGCAGCTGTTCCTCGTTGGAGGCGGCGACCCACAGCTGGAGGGCCGCGCGGAAGAGGGCTCCGGTGTAGAGGTCGACGAGGGCTTCGACGACGGCGGGGCGGGCGGCCGGTCCGGCGTGGAAGAGGTCGCGCAGGGCCGCGGAGCGTTCTTCGGAGACGTAGGCGACGGCGGCGGTGAACAGGTCCTCGCGCGTCGGGAAGTGGTACTGGGCGGCGCCGCGGGAGACGCCCGCGCGTTCGGCGACGACGGCGACGGTGGAGCCGGCCCAGCCCTGTTCGGCGAGGCAGGCGACGGCCGCCTCCAGGAGGTGGCGGCGGGTGACGCGGCTGCGGGCCTGCTTGGGCCCGGACGGGGCGTCGTGCGCGGGCCGCGCGTCGGTCACAGGGCCCATGCCGGGTCCCGGCGCTCGAAGCGGGCGGTGATGCCCTCGCGGGCCTCGGCGGAGCCGAAGTGGTGTGCGGACAGCTCCGTGAGCGCGGCGCCGTCGGCCGCCAGGACGGCCCGGACGGGGGCGGTGAGCAGTTCCTTGGTGGCGGCGAGGGCCTGCGGTCCGGCCTTGCGCAGGCCTGCGAGTACGGGCGCGAGGACCTGGTCGACGTCGTCGCCGTGGAGGGTGAGCAGGCCGATGCGGGCGGCTTCGGTGGCGTCGAAGGCCTCGGCGGTGAGGAAGTACCGGGCGGCCGCGCGCGGGTCCAGGCGCGGCAGCAGCGGGGCGGAGATCACGGCGGGGACGACGCCGAGGTGGGTCTCGGTGAAGGCGTACGTGGACTCCGGGCCGGCGGCGGCGATGTCGCAGACGCCGAGGAGGCCGAGGCCGCCCGCCCGGACGTGGCCGGTGACGCGGGCCACGACCGGCTTGGGCAGTTCGGCGATCTCGCGGAGCAGGGCGAGGAAGTCGGCGGGGTCGCAGGGGGACTTCAGGTCGGCGCCGGCGCAGAACGTGGTGCCGGTGTGGGTGAGGACGACGGCCCGGGCCTCCGGGTCCGCCGCCGCGGCGGCGAGGGCCGCGCGCAGGTCGCCGACGAGGTCCGCGGACAGGGCGTTGCGGTTGGCCGGGGAGTCGAGCGTGAGGGTGGTGATGCCGGGCGCTCGCGCGGCGCCGACGGGGCGGGTCATGCGGTGTCCTCCGGAGGTCGTGCGGGTGGTGCGGATCGTCCGGCCGGCGCCGGCGGGGCCGCGCAGGGCCGGACCCATTGTCCGGGGCGCGGGGCCGGGGCGCCGCCCGTCCGGCCGAGTGCCCCCCTGCCGGGCGGCCGGCCGGTGGCCGCCGCTGCGCCGGGACACCGCCCGCGGCCTGGGTGCCGGGCCCGGGCGGCCGCCCCTTCGTCGAACTCCCGGCCTGGCGCCGGGGGCTCGGGCGGTGCCCCCGGCCGGCGATCGGTCAGTAGGACTTGGGGAGGCCGAGGGTCTGGTGGGAGACGAAGTTGAGGATCATCTCGCGGCTGACGGGGGCGATGCGGGAGACCCGGGAGGCCGTGATCAGGGCGGCCAGGCCGTATTCGCGGGTGAGGCCGTTGCCTCCGAGGGTGTGGACGGACTGGTCCACCGCCTTCACGCAGGCCTCCGCGGCGGCGTACTTGGCCATGTTCGCGGCCTCGCCGGCGCCCATGTCGTCGCCCGCGTCGTACAGGTGCGCGGCCTTCTGCATCATCAGGCGGGCGAGTTCGAGGTCGATGTGGGCTGCGGCGAGGGGGTGGGCGATGGCCTGGTGGGCCCCGATCTCCTGCTTCCAGACCTGGCGGGTCTTCGCGTAGTCGACGGCCTTGGCGAGGGCGTGGCGGCCCATGCCGATGGCGAAGGCGGCGGTCATGATGCGTTCGGGGTTGAGGCCGGCGAACAGCTGGAGGAGGCCGGCGTCCTCGTCGCCGACGAGCGCGTCGGCGGGCAGCCGGACCTCGTCCAGGACGAGTTCGAACTGTTTTTCCGCCGCCTGGAGTTCCATCTCTATGACGGAGCGGGAGAAGCCCGGGGTGTCGCGCGGCACGATGAACAGGCAGGGCTTGAGGCTGCCCGTGCGCGCGTCTTCGGTGCGGCCGACGATGAGGGTGGCGTCGGCGATGTCCACGCCGGAGATGAAGACCTTGCGCCCGGTGAGGATCCAGTCGTCCCCGTCGCGGCGGGCGGTGGTGGTGATGCGGTGGGAGTTGGAGCCGGCATCGGGTTCGGTGATGCCGAAGGCCATGGTGCGGCTGCCGTCGGCGAGGCCGGGGAGCCAGGCCCGCTTCTGGGCCTCGGTGCCGAAGCGGGAGATGACCGTGCCGCAGATGGCGGGCGAGACGACCATCATCAGCAGGGGGCAGCCTGCGGCGCCCAGTTCTTCGAGGACGATGGAGAGTTCGGCGATGCCGCCGCCTCCGCCGCCGTATTCCTCGGGGAGGTTGACCCCGAGGTAGCCGAGCTTGGCGGCGTCGGCCCACAGCTCGTCGGGGTGGCCGCCCTCCCGGGCGACGCGGGCGAGGTAGTCGCGCCCGTAGCGCTGCCCGAGGGCGGCGACGGCGGCGCGCAGGGCCTTGTGCTCTTCGGTTTCGACGACGGAGCTCATGCGGGCGTTTCCTCCTGGACTACGGCGAGCAGGGCGCCGAACTCGACCTGGTGGCCGAGGGTGGCGTGGAGCGCGGTGAGCGTGCCGGAGGCGGGCGAGACGATGCGGTGCTCCATCTTCATGGCCTCCAGCCAGAGCAGGGGCTGCCCGGCGGTGACGGCGTCGCGGGGGGCCAGGCCCTCGGCGACGCGGACGACGGTGCCGGGCATGGGGGCGAGCAGGGAGCCGGGTTCGGTGCGGTCCTGGGGATCGGCGAACCGGGGGACGGGGGTGAGGGTGTGCGCGCCGAGCACGGAATCGACATACGTCTCGGCCGGCGCACCCTCCGTGTTCGATTTGCGTTTCACGTGGAACATCCGGCGGACGCCCTCGATTTCGAGGGTGACCTGCTCGCGCTCCGCGGCCAGGACTCGAACGCCCGGGTGGTCCACGAGCTCCGGGGGGCCGCTGCGGGCGGGCCGGTAGCGGACCTCGTACGCGGTGCCGGCCGCGCTGTAGCGGCGGACCTGCGGCTGGGAGCGGAGGTTGCGCCAGCCGCCGAGGCGGCCGGCGAGCGGGGCGCCGGGGGCCGGCGCGGCGTCCGCGAGGGCGGCGGCGATCACGGCCGGGGTGGCGTCCGGGCCGCCTTCGGTGAGGGAGCCGAGGTGGCGTTCGTAGAACCCGGTGTCGAGCCGCGCCTCGGCGAACTCCGGGTGCCGCAGAGAACGTACGAGGAGCTCGCGGTTGGTGGCCAGGCCGTGGATGCGGGCTCCGGCCAGGGCATGGGCGAGGGCGCGGACGGCCTCGGCCCGGGTGGGGGCGTGGGCGACGACCTTGGCGAGCATCGGGTCGTAGTGGAGGCCGACGGGGGGCCCCGCGGCGCCGCCCCGGGGCACCCCGACCCCCCCCCGGGCGGCGCGGGGGGGGGGGACGCCGCCCGGGGCGGAATAAAAAAAA
>NZ_JBHYVA010000247.1:6737-10912 GCF_042750055.1 Streptomyces sp. NPDC059456 | reverse complement strand
ACTGTCCCGGCCCCCCCCGATATATACACTCTCATTTGCGGGGGCAGCGTCTGTTGTTTATAAGAGACTGGGTGGTCTTCACCCAGTCGGGGGTGCCGGGCGGCCGGCCCGGCGCCGCTGTCGCTGTCGCGCACCGACCGGATCCGGCACACCCTGATGCGGCTCGGGGCGCGCCGCACGTACCGCACGCTGTCGGTGCTCCGCTCGGCCGTGCTCGCGGCGCGGCGCGCCGGGGCCGCGCTGGGACGGGGGCTGCGCGAGTGCGCGCTGCGCCTGCACTACCGCCTCCAGCGGCTGCTGCCGCTGCGCCCGGAGCTCGCGGTCTTCTCCGCGTACTGGCACGGCGGCTACGCCTGCAACCCGGCGGCCATCGAGGCCAAGCTGCGCGAGCTCGCGCCCCGGATGCGGACGGCGTGGATCTGCGACCCGCGGCACGCGGCGACGCTGCCGCCGCAGACGGCCGCGCTCCGCCCGGGCTCCGCGGCGTACTGGACGGCGCTCGCCAGGGCCACGTACCTGACCACGAACGTCAACTTCGACCGTGCGCTGGTCAAGCGGCCGGGCCAGGTCCTGCTCCAGACGCAGCACGGCACCCCGCTCAAGCGGGTCGGGCTGGACCTCCAGGACCGGCCGGCGGCGACCCCGACGGGCGATTTCGCGGGTCTGCTGCGCGGGGCGGACCAGTGGGACTACCTGCTGTCCGCGAACCGGCACTCCACCCTGGTGTGGGAGAAGGCGATCCCGTCCTCGTACACCACGCTCGAATACGGCTATCCGCGCAACGACGCCTTCCACCGGGCCACCCCGCAGGACGTCGTCGCGCTGCGCGAGCGCCTCGGCATCCCGGCGGGCTCGACGGCGATCCTGTACGCGCCGACCCACCGCGACTACCGGCGCAGCCGGCCCGAACACCTGGACTTCGAGCGGGTGCTGCGGGACCTGGGCCCGCGCTTCACGATCCTGGCCCGCTCCCACCTGACGTACGGGGACGCGCCCGCCGCGCCGGTGCGCCACCCGCGCCTGGTCGACGTCTCCGGGCACCCGTCGGTGGAGGAGCTCTGCCTGGCGTCCGACGCGCTGGTGACGGACTATTCGTCGCTGATGTTCGACTACGCGGCGCTGGACCGGCCGATGGTGATCCACGCGGACGACTGGGAGGCGTACGAGGCGGCCCGCGGCACGTACTTCGACCTGCGGTCGTGCCCGCCGGGGGCGATCGCCCGGACCGAGGACGAGCTGGTGGACATCTTCGCCACCGGCCACTGGCAGGGCTCGCGCTCGGCACAGCTGCGGGCGGCGTTCCGGTCGCGGTTCTGCTCGTACGACGACGGCCACGCGGCCGAGCGCGTCGTGCGCAGCGTCTTCCTGGGGCAGCCGGCCGCGGTCCCGCCGATCGTCCCGCCGGCCGAGCGCCGCCCGGTCCCGGCGGCGCCGTCCGGCGCCCCGCAACCCGTGCCGGCGTCCGCGACCACGACGGGCCTGTGGCCGTAGGGGCTCAGGACCCGGGCGACGTCGCCTTCAGGCCCGCCACCACCGAGCGGGCCAGGTCGTCCAGGTACGGCCCCGGAACGGCGTCGCGCGCCACCACCTGGCGCCAGTAGAGGGGGCCGATCGCCAGGTCCAGGGCCCGGCCCGGATCGGTGCCCTGCGCCAGTTCGCCGCGGGCCACGGCCTCCGACACGATCCCCTCGGCCATCCGCCGTTCCCCGTCCAGCAGGGCCCCGCGGACCGCGTCCGCGATCTCCGGGTTGCGGGCCGCCTCGACCAGCAGGTCCGGGATGACCGCCGAGGCGACCGGGTGCCGCAGCACGTGGGACAGCACTTCGAGCAGCGCCCGTACGTCCCCGTACAGCGAGCCCGTCGCCGGCACGGGCAGGCCGTCCACCGCGAAGGCGCCCACCAGGTCCAGCACCAGGTGCAGCTTCGACTTCCAGCGCCGGTAGACGGCCGTCTTGCCGACGCCCGCGCGGCGCGCGATCCCCTCGATGGACATCCGGGAGAACCCGACCGCGGCCAGTTCCTCCACCACCGCGGCCCGGATCGCCTCGGTCACGTCCTCGCGCAGGACGGCGGCCCCGGCGGGGGCGCGGCGGCCGGGGGCGGAGGCGGGGGCGGGTGCGGGGGCGTCGGCCGGGTCCGTGGTCATGCACCGAGCATAGCCGCGCACGCCGCCACCCCCTCGTCACGACGATACGGTTGCGTTCCGTCGTGGCGCGCCCTAGTCTCGCCGTAGCGACGATACGGACCCGTCCCGACGCCGGACCCGTCCCGACGCCGTGCCGACGCCTCCACCCCGTCGAAAGCGACTCCCGTGACCACTACGCCAGCCGCGCCCCCCTCGTCCGCCGCGCTCGAAGCTCTGGCGGTCGCCCACGGCCTGACCGTCAGCGGCGCCCGCCCCTCGCTCCCGAGCTACGTGCGCCAGCTCTGGGGCCGCCGCCACTTCGTGACCGCGTACGCCACCGCCCGGATGCACGCCACGTACAGCACGGCCAAGCTCGGCCAGGTCTGGCACCTGGTGACGCCGCTGCTCAACGCGGCCGTCTACTACTTCATCTTCGGCGTCGTCATGAACGCCAGCCACGACGTGCCGGACTACATCCCGTTCCTGATCACCGGCGTGTTCGTCTGGGACTTCATCGGCAGCTCCATCAACGCCTCCACCCGCGCCGTCCACGGCAACCTGGGCCTGGTGCGCGCCCTGCACTTCCCCCGTGCCAGCCTGCCGCTGTCGACCGTCGTCCAGCTCTTCCAGCAGCTGCTGGTCACCATGGGCGCGCTCGTCCTGCTGCTGCTGGCCTGCGGCCAGACACCGACCGTGAAGTGGCTGCTGGCCGCCCCCGCACTGGCCCTGATGGCCGTCTTCTGCGCCGGCGTCGCCATGGTCATGGCCCGCCTGGGCAGCAAGAGCCCCGACATCAGCCAGCTGATGCCGTTCATCCTGCGCACCTGGATGTACTCCTCCGGCGTCATGTGGTCCATCGACCAGATGCTCAAGAAGGACCACCTCGCGCACTGGGTCACCGTCGTGCTCAAGACCAACCCGGCGGCCGTCTACATCGACCTGATGCGCTACGCGCTGATCGACAGCTTCAACCCGCACGCGCTCCCGCACCACGTGTGGGCGATCGCCGTCGGCTGGGCCCTGCTCGCGGGCGTCGGCGGATTCATCTACTTCTGGAAGGCTGAGGAGGAGTACGGCCGTGGCTGACACCGCAACCGCACACGCCGTCGCATCGGCATCGGCGCCCGCGCCCGCCCCGGCAGGCGCACCGGCCGCGCCGGTCCCCGACACCCGCGTCCCCACCGTCATCGCCGACGGGGTCCACGTCGTCTACAAGGTGCACGGCTCGGGCGGCCGCAAGGGCGGCGCCACCGCCGCCCTCAGCCGGATCTTCTCGCGCAAGCCCGCCCCCGGCATGCGCGAGGTGCACGCCGTCAAGGGCGTCACCTTCGTCGCGTACAAGGGCGAGGCGATCGGCCTGATCGGCTCCAACGGCTCCGGCAAGTCCACCCTGCTGGCCGCTATCGCCGGACTCCAGCCCGTGGCCCGCGGCCGGATCTACTCCCACGGCCAGCCCTCGCTGCTCGGCGTGAACGCGGCCCTGATGAACGACCTCACCGGTGAGCGCAACGTCGTCCTCGGCGGCCTCGCGATGGGCATGTCCAAGCAGCAGATCCGCGAGCGCTACCAGGGCATCGTCGACTTCTCCGGCATCAACGAGAAGGGCGACTTCATCTCGCTGCCGATGCGGACGTACTCCTCCGGCATGGGGGCCCGGCTGCGCTTCTCCATCGCCGCCGCCAAGGACCACGACGTACTCATGATCGACGAGGCCCTTGCCACCGGCGACGCCGCCTTCCAGCGCCGCAGCCAGGCCCGCATCGAGGAACTCCGCGAGCAGGCCGGCACCGTCTTCCTCGTCAGCCACAGCATCGGCACGGTCCGCGAGACCTGCGACCGGGCGATCTGGCTGGAGTCCGGCGTCCTGCGCATGGACGGCCCCTCCGCCGAGGTCTGCGACGCGTACGAGAGGTTCACCTCGGGCCGCTGAGGCCGGGCGGAAAAACGGGCGGGGGGGCGGGGGCGGCCGGCCCGGGGCCCCCCCGCCGGCGCGGCCCCCCCCGCGGGGCCCCGGCCGGGGGGGCGCGCGCCCCCCGCCGCCCCAGCGCCC
>NZ_JBHYVA010000247.1:0-6727 GCF_042750055.1 Streptomyces sp. NPDC059456 | reverse complement strand
GGTTCCCCCTCGGGGGGGCGCTTGCCAACCCCGCCCCCCGGGCCCGCCCGTGCGTCATCGCCCCTCGGGGACTACGCGTGCGTGCGCAGCAGCGAACGCATCGTCCGCATCGCGACGGACAGGTTCGCCAGGTCGAAGTCGTCCGAACCCCGGATCTCGTCCAGGGTCGTCCGGGCCCGGCTGATGATCGCCGCGTTCTTCTCCTCCCACGCCTTGAAGCGCTCTTCGGGAGTCGAGTCGCCGTTGCCCACCGCCAGCACGTCGGCGGTCAGCGCGGCGTGCGCCGCGAACAGGTCCTCGCGGATGGAGGCGCGGGCCATGGACTGCCAGCGGTCGGACCGCGGCAGTTCGATGATCCGGTCCATCAGCTGGGTGATGTCCAGGCGGTCGGCGAGGTCGTAGTACACCTCGGCGACACCCAGCGGGTCGACGCCCGTGCGGTCCGAGATCGCGACGATGTCCAGCGTCGGGAAGGCCGAGGAGAACCCGGCGACCTTGGCCGCCAGCTCCTCCGGCACGCCCTCGCCGGTCAGCTCGTCCACGATCGACTGGTACCAGTCGAGGTCGGCGCCGCGCACCAGCTTGGGCAGCTCGGCCCAGACGTCGCTGACCCGGTCGGCGAACAGCTCGATGGTCTCGGTGATCTGGAGCGGCTGCGGCCGGTTGTTCAGCAGCCAGCGGGTGCCGCGCTCGACCAGGCGCCGCGAGTGCAGCCGCACCCGGGTCTGGACGTCGGCCGCGACCTTGTTGTCCAGCGCCTCGACCGCGTCCCAGACCTCGGCCATGCCGAAGATCTCGCGGGCCGAGAGCTGCGCCCGGACGATCTCCTCCGTGGAGGCCCCGGTCTCCTCGCGCAGCCGGTGCAGGAAGGTCGAACCACCGGTGTTGACCGTGTCGTTGACGAGCAGCGTCGTGATGATCTCGCGGCGCAGCGCGTGCCCGTCGATCTGCTCCGGGAACTTCCCGCGCAGGGCGCCCGGGAAGTACGCGTGCAGCAGACGGCGCAGGTACGGGTCGTCGGGCAGCTCGGTGGCGATGAGCTCGTCCGCCACCGTGATCTTGGTGTAGGCGAACAGGACGGCCAGCTCCGGCTGGGTCAGGCCCTTGCCGGCGCCCAGCAGTTCACGGATCTGCCGGTCGGTGGGCAGGAACTCGATGCCCCGGTCCAGCCGTCCGGCGGCCTCCAGGCGGCGCATGAAGCGCTGCTGGGCGTGCAGCAGGCTGGGCGCCTGCGCGGTGCCGTTGGCCAGGGCCGTGTTCTGCGCGTAGTTGTTGCGCAGCACCAGGTGCCCGACCTCGTCGGTCATCTCGGCCAGCAGCTTGTTGCGCTGCTTGACGGTCATGTCCCCGTCGGCGACGACCGCGTTGAGCAGGATCTTGATGTTCACCTCGTGGTCGGAGGTGTCCACGCCCGCGCTGTTGTCGATGGCGTCGGTGTTGACCTTGCCGCCCTCGCCGCCGGCGCCGATCCGGGCGAACTCGATGCGGCCGAGCTGGGTCAGGCCCAGGTTGCCGCCCTCGCCGATGACCTTGGCCCGGACGTCCCCGCCGTTGACGCGGATGGCGTCGTTGGCCTTGTCGCCGACGTCGGTGTGCGTCTCGGTACCGGCCTTGACGTACGTGCCGATGCCGCCGTTCCACAGCAGGTCCACGGGGGCCTGGAGGATGGCCTGCATCAGGTCGGCCGGGGTCATCTTGGTGACGCCCGCCTCGATGCCGAGGGCCGCGCGCATCTGCGCGTTGACCGGGATGGCCTTCGCCGTGCGCGGGTGGACGCCGCCGCCCGCGGACAGCAGCGCGGGGTCGTAGTCGGCCCACGAGGAGCGCGGCAGCTCGAACAGGCGCCGGCGCTCGGCGTACGAGGTCGCCGCGTCCGGGGCCGGGTCGATGAAGATGTGCCGGTGGTCGAAGGCGGCGACCAGGCGGATGTGCTCGGAGAGCAGCATGCCGTTGCCGAACACGTCGCCCGACATGTCGCCGACGCCGACGACGCTGAAGTCCTCGGTCTGGGTGTCGTGGCCCAGCTCGCGGAAGTGCCGCTTGACGGACTCCCAGGCGCCGCGGGCGGTGATGCCCATGCCCTTGTGGTCGTAGCCGGCCGAGCCGCCCGAGGCGAACGCGTCGCCCAGCCAGAAGCCGTACGCCTCGGCGACGCCGTTGGCGATGTCCGAGAAGGTCGCGGTGCCCTTGTCCGCGGCGACGACGAGGTAGGTGTCGTCCTCGTCGTGGCGGACCACGCCGTTCGGCGGCACGACCGCGCCGCCGACCATGTTGTCGGTGATGTCGAGCAGCGCCGAAATGAAGATCTTGTAGGAGGCGATGCCCTCGGCCAGCCACGCGTCGCGGTCCACCGACGGGTCCGGCAGGTTCTTGGCGACGAAGCCGCCCTTGGCGCCGACCGGCACGATGACGGTGTTCTTGACCATCTGCGCCTTGACCAGGCCGAGGATCTCCGTACGGAAGTCCTCGCGGCGGTCGGACCAGCGCAAGCCGCCTCGGGCGACCTTGCCGAAGCGCAGGTGGACGCCCTCGACGCGCGGGGAGTACACCCAGATCTCGTACGCCGGGCGCGGCGCCGGGAGTTCGGGGATGGCCTGCGGGTCGAACTTCATCGACACGTACGCGTGCTGCTCGCCCGCGTCGTTGAGCTGGAAGAAGTTGGTGCGCAGGGTCGCCTTGATCAGCGTGAGGAAGGACCGCAGGATCCGGTCCTCGTCGAGCGAGGCGACCTGGTCCAGGGCCCCGTCCAGCTCCTCCAGCATGGCGTCGATGAGCTCGGTGCCGGCGGACTGGCGGCCGGGCGACATCCGGGCCTCGAAGAGCGAGACCAGCAGCCGGGTGGTGTGGACGTTGTTGCGGAGGGTGTCCTCCATGTAGTCCTGGCTGAAGTTCACGCCGGCCTGGCGCAGGTACTTCGCGTAGGCGCGCAGCACCACGGCCTGGCGCCAGGTCAGCCCGGCGCTCAGCACCAGGGTGTTGAAGTTGTCGTTCTCGGCGTCGCCCTGCCAGACGGCGGCGAAGGCCTCCTGGAAGCGCTCGCGGGCGTCGTCGCCGAGGTAGGTGTCGCCGTTGCCGGCGGGCAGCGGCATCCGCAGGCCGAAGTCGTAGATCCACGCGTTGGTGCGGTCGCTGCAGCGCAGTTCGTACGGGCGCTCGTCGGTGACCTCGACGCCCAGGCGCTGGAGCACGGGCAGGACCGCGGACAGCGAGACCTGCTCACCCGTGCGGTAGATCTTGAACCGGCGCTCGCCGGGGCCGGCGCCGACGGGCTCGTACAGCGAGAGCGCGAACGGGCGGTCGCTGGCGGAGAGCCGCTCCAGGTGGCACAGGTCGGCCACGGCCGCGCGCGGCTTGTGGTCGGCCTTGTAGCCCTCGGGGAAGGAGGTGCCGTACTTGCGCAGCAGCTCGGCGGCGCGCTCCTCGCCCACCTCGGCGACCAGGGCGTCGGCGAAGCCGTCGGCCCAGGAGCGGGCGGCCTCGACGAGGCGGGCCTCGATGCGCTCGACGTCGCCGTCCGTCAGGACCGGCAGTTCCTTGCCCTGCGGGACGCGGATGACGAAGTGGATGCGGGCCAGGATCGACTCGGTGTTCCAGGCGGTGAAGTCGACGCTGCTGCCGCCGAGCTCCTCCTGGAGGATCGCGATCAGGCGCAGCCGCACGCCGGTGGTGTAGCGGTCGCGCGGCAGGTAGACGAGCGCCGAGTAGTAGCGGCCGTACTCGTCCTGGCGCAGGTACAGCCGCAGCCGGCGGCGCTCCTGGAGGTACAGGACGGAGGTGGCGATCTCGCGGAGCTTGTCGACCGGGGTCTGGAACAGCTCGTCGCGCGGGTAGGTCTCCAGGATCTGGAGCAGGTCGCGGCCGTCGTGGCTGTTCGGCGAGAAGCCGGCGCCGTCGAGGACCTCGGCGACCTTGCGGCGGATGACCGGGACGCGGCGCACCGACTCGGTGTACGCGGCGGAGGAGAACAGGCCGAGGAAGCGGCGCTCGCCGACGACGTTGCCCTCGGCGTCGAACTTCTTGACGCCGACGTAGTCGAGGTACGAGGGGCGGTGCACGGTGGCGCGGCTGTTGGCCTTGGTCAGCACCAGCAGGCGGTGCTCGCGGGCCTTGGCGCGGGCGTCGGCCGGCAGCCGGTTGAAGGAGGGCGAGACGGGGTGGTCGTCCTCCTGGCCGCTGTGGTGCGGGTCGGAGCGCAGGATGCCGAGGCCGGTTCCGGGCACGGCGGACAGGGCGTCGCCGTCGACGAGGTCGTACTCGCGGTAGCCGAGGAAGGTGAAGTGGTCGTCGGCGAGCCAGCGCAGCAGCTCGCGGGCCTCTTCGAGCTCGTACTCGCGCAGGTCGGGCGCGGTGGGCTCGTCGGGGAGGTCGTCGGCGATGCGCAGCGCGGCGTCGCGCATCTTCTCCCAGTCCTCGACGGACTCGCGGACGTCGGACAGGACGCGGCGCAGGTCGTCGGTGATCTGCTTGAGGTCGGCGCGGTCGGTCTCGCGGTCGGTCTCGACGTGGATCCAGGACTCGACGAGGGAGTCGTGGGGGCGCGCGGTCTTGGGGCCGTGCGCGTCGCAGTCGGGACCGAGGATCTCGATCAGCTTGCCGGTGACGTCACGGCGGACGACGACCTGCGGGTGGATCACGACGTGGATGCCGCGGCTCTGCCGGGACAGCTCGTTCGTCACGGAGTCCACGAGGAACGGCATGTCGTCGGTGACGACCTCGACGACCGAGTGGCTGGAGGTCCAGCCGTTCTCCTCGACCGTGGGGGTGTGCACGCGAACGTTCGCCGTGCCCTGCGGCCGGTTCTCCGCGAGCCGGTAGTGCGACAGCGCCGCCCCGAACACGTCGACCGGGTCCCGGTCGAGCAGGTCCTCCGGGGCGGTGTGCAGGTAGTAGCGCTGGAGGTAGGCGAGAGTGGTGTCCCGGTCGGGACGCTCCCGCTGCTCGGACCCAGTCGGAAGTAGCCCCCCGGCCGGGCTGTTCTCAGCTACCCGTGCCGCCCGCGCGAGCAGCTCGGCCTTTGCTTCGTCCAGCTTGGTCTGCATGTCCTCTGGCTCCTGTCGCGCGCCATTGCGTGACGTAGGTGAAGGAAGGAATGACGTGGCGCCGCGATGCGGGGTGACCGTTCGGGATCGGCGCCGTGCCGTCGTGAGAGCCGCCCGGGAGGGATTTGGCCATGATCGGCGTGAGGTCCCGGCAGCGGGGATCAGCGAAGGCCCGGGCACGGTCGTGCGCCGGGCGCTGGCCGGAGGCGGCAATGCCTCCGATGACTATCGCGCTGATCACGGGTACCAGGCTATCTCGCCTGACCCCCTCCTCGTCACGCACCAGATCTGTACAAAAGCAGGTCTTGAAGTTTGACGATGTGCGCAGTGACGCGGCCCGCCCGATGCCAGTACTTATTCGGCCAGCTCGCGAGCAGTGCGTACGGCTTCGGCCAGCGAGTCCACGACGGGGACCCCGGCTCGTTCCAGACTGCGGCGGCTGTGCGAACCACCCGTGTAGAGGACGGCCCGGGCTCCGACGTGAGCCGCGGCGAGGGCGTCGTCGAGGGCGTCCCCGATGAGGATCGTACGGTCGGCGGTCACGCCCGTTCCCTCCATAGCCGCCATGTGACGTATGAGGTGTACGGCTTTGCTGGTGTGCGAGGGGCCGGTGCGCCCGTCGACGCGCAGGAAGTGCGCGCCGATCCCGTGCGCTTCCACGAGGGGTACGAGCCTCTCGTGCGGCGCGAGGGAGAGCAGGGACTGCGTGAGTCCGCCCGCCTGCCAGTCGCGCAGGAGCTCCCGGGCCCCTTCGGTGAGCCCGGCGGCGTCGGCGGCGGCCCAGTAGTGCCGGTGGAACGTCGCGTCCATGACCTCCCACTCGGCTTCGGTGGGCAGCCGTCCCATCAGCCGCTCGTAGAACTTCGGCACCGGTACGACGTACAGCTCGCGGTAGCGCTCCAGCGTGATCGGCGCGAAGCCGAACTCGGCGAAGGAGGCGTTGGTGGCGGCGATGACGGCGTCGATGTCGTGCAGCAGCGTGCCGTTCCAGTCCCACACGATGTGGGCGCCGGCCGCGGAGGTGGCGGGGAGGCTCATTTCAGCAGCCCCGGGATCTCCTGGACGCCGAACCACAGCAGTTCGTGGTCCTCGGCGCCGTCCACGGTGAACTGCGCGTCGTCGTCCCCGGCGTCGGCGGCCTCCAGGGCAGCGGCGGCGGCGCTCACGTCGCCCAGCGCGTCATCGGCGTCCACGTGCACGGCGGCGGCCACGGAGAGCCGTACGGCCGCGGCGAGCGTCACCTGGCCCAGGGTGGCCTCGTCGATCCCGGGGGTCGCGGTGGCGGCCTTGTCGTCCACGTCGACGGCCACGACGACGCGCTTGCGCGGGGCGCCGTCCTGCGCGGCGAGCAGGCGCAGGGACGCGGCGGCGGCCCGGCCGAGCGCGGCGTACTCCAGCTCCTCCAGGTCCTCCGACACGTACCACTCGCGCAGGCCGGGCGTGACGGCGTACGCCCGCAGCGGGGCCGGTCCCAGCTCACCCGCCTCGTGCGCCTCGGCGAGCCCGGGGAGGGTCAGGGGGACGTACACGCGCATGGCCGGCTGCTTTCGGTAGTCGGAAACGCCCTCAGGATACGACCGACCCCGCCGGTCGCGGCGCCCTCCCCGCGGAAGGCGCACGGGGCTGCGCCGGGTGACGGGCGCGGGCCCCCCTCGGGGTGGGGGGGGGCGGGCCGGGCGCCGCCCCCC
>NZ_JBHYVA010000246.1:0-10912 GCF_042750055.1 Streptomyces sp. NPDC059456 | reverse complement strand
ACCGGAACCTCGTACTGCGTCGCACACAAGGTGATCTCCGTCGGCCCGTACAACACCCGCACCACCGTGCCCGGACACGCCTCCACCACCCGCCGAACCGCCACCGGCGACACCACATCACCACCCGTCAACACCTCGCGCAGCTGGGCGAGGCACGTCGGAGTCTCCTCGGCTATGACGCGGAAGAGTCCCGCCGTCAGGACGACGCCCGTGATGTCGTGAACCTTGATCAGCTGTTCCAGGGACGGGGCGTCCAGATTTCCCGGAGGAGCCACGACGATGGTCCCGCCGGAGAGGAGAGGGGCCCACAGCTCGAACGTCGAGGCGTCGAAGGCGTACGGGGAGTGGAAGAGGACACGCTCGTGGTGGTCCGTCTCCCAGCAGCGGTCCAGTACGAGGTCCGCGACGCCGCGGTGGGTGGCGGCCACGCCCTTGGGCTCACCGGTCGACCCGGACGTGTACATCACGTAGGCGAGCCCGTCCGCACCACGCGCACCGGCCGGTTCCACCGGTCCCGTCTCGGAAGCCGCGCCGAGGATTTCGTCGGTGCAGATGACCTCTGCCGTCCCTGCGAACTCGGCGGCTTCCGTCGGACGGTCGGTCACCAGCAGTTCGGCTGCGCAGTCCGCCATGACCAGTCGGCGCCGGCCCGGAGGGTGGCCTTCGTGCAGCGGTACGTAGTGGGCGCCGGTCTTCAGCACGGCCAGCAGCGTGGTGACCAGGTCAGCGGACCGCTCCATCCACAGACCGACTGCATGCTCGGGTCCGGCGCCCTTGGCGGCCAGATGGCGCGCCAGTCGGTCCGCGCGCGCGTTCAGCTGCGCATAGGTGAGCTCCAGCCCGTCGCTCACCACTGCTGTCGCGTCGGGGGTCCGTGCGACGTGGGCCTCGAACAGTTCCGTGAGCGTCGCCCGGGTTGCCCCGGACCTTTCGCGCGCGGTGTCGTTCCAGGTCCGCAGAACCGTTTCGCGTTCGTCCGTCCCGAGGACGTCGACCTGGCGGACGGGAGCGTCGGGGGCGGTGGCCACGGCGTCGAGGAGCCGGACCAGTCGCCGGGCCAGATGTTCGACGGTGGCCGCGTCGAACAGGTCGGTGCGGTAGTCCAGGCGCCCTTCGAGTCCTGCGTGCCCGCTGTCGGTGTGGGTCTCGCCCAGGCTCAAGGACAGATCGAACTTCGCGACCGTCCCCTCCATCGGCTCCGGCCGTACGGCCAGGTCGGGCAGTTCGGCTCCCGCCTCGGTCGTCGATCCGGCCGTGGCACTGCGGAAGGTGGCGAGGAGCGGTGCGTGGTGCTGCACGGCGAGCATGACCTGGAAGAGGGGGTGGCGGGCCATGGACCGCGTCGGGTTGAGGATCTCCACGAGCCGCTCGAACGGCACGTCCTGGTGGGCGTACGCCGCGAGGTCCGCTTCCCGGACCCGTTCCAATACCTGCCGGAACGTCGGGTCGCCCGAGACGTCGGTCCGCAGGACCAGCGTGTTCACGAAGAACCCGACCATCTCATCGAGGGCGTCGTCGGTACGGCCGGCGATCGGCGTCCCGATCGGGATGTCCTCCCCGGCGCCCATCTTCGACAGCAGGACCGCCAGCGCGGCCTGCACCGTCATGAACATGCTCGCCCCGCTGGAGCGGGACAGCTCCACCAGACGGGCATGCGTTTCGGCCGAGACCTGGACACCGACCGACGCACCCTCGTGGGAGGCCACGGCGGGACGCGGGTGGTCCACCGGCAGTTCGATCTGCTCGGGCAGCCCGGCCAGGGCCCGGCGCCAGTAGGCCTCCTGCGAGGCGATCACGCTGTCCGGGTCGTCCTCGTCGCCGAGTACCTCGCGCTGCCACAGCGTGTAGTCCGCGTACTGCACCGGGAGTTCGTCCCACTCCGGGGCACGCCCCTGGCAGCGGGCCACGTACGCGGTGGACAGGTCGGCCACCAGGGGGCCCATCGACCATGCGTCACCGGCAATGTGATGCAGCACCACAACCAGAACCGACTCGTCCGGCGCGGACCGGAGCACCCGGACCCGCCACGGCAGGTCCCGTCCCAGGTCGAAGCCGTCCGTCACGACCGCTGAGATCGCGGCCGCCATTCCGGCCTCGGGCACCTGCTCGACGGCGCACACCGGAACCCCCGCGGCGCCTTGCAGGATTTCCTGCCGCGGCTCTCCGTCGACCTGCGGGAACACCGTGCGCAGGCTCTCGTGCCGGCCGGCGACGTCCGCGAGCGCGGCCCGCAGCGCCTCCACGTCCAGCGCGCCGGTCAGACGGAGCGCGAGGGGGATGTTGTAGGTTCCCGAGGCGCCTTCGAGCTGGCCGAGGAACCACAGGCGGCGCTGGGCGAAGGACACCGGAAGGACTTCCGGTCGTTCCCGCCGCTCCAGCGGTTCCCGGACCCGGCCACCCTCGTCGAGCCGGTCGACGAGGCCGGCGACGGTCGGGGCCTCGAACAGCGACCGGATGCTCACCTCGACGCCGAGGACGGACCGGATCCGGCTCGCCAGACGGGTCGCCAGCAGCGAGTGCCCGCCGAGTTCGAAGAAACCGTCGTCGATCGACACGGACTCGACTCCGAGGACCTCGGCGAACAGGCCGCACAGGATTTCCTCGCGCGGGGTCCGCGGCCCACGTCCCGCGGTGGTCACGACGTACTCCGGCGTCGGCAGGGCCCGCCGGTCCAGCTTCCCGTTCGGCGTCAACGGCAGGGCGTCGAGCACGACGAACGCCGACGGCACCATGTAGTCCGGCACGTGTGCGGACACGTGCTCACGCAGCAGGGACACGTCCGGATCGATCGGCCCCGCGTCCGTCACCGCGGGCACGAGGTAGGCGACGAGGCGCTTGTCGCCCGGCTGGTCCTCCCGAACGACGACAGCCGCCTGTCCGACCTGCTCATGACCGGCGAGAACCGCCTCGATCTCACCCAGCTCGATACGGAAACCCCGCACCTTCACCTGAGCATCAGCACGCCCCACGAACTCCAGAACACCGTCCGCGGACCAGCGCACCACGTCACCGGTCCGGTACATCCGCGAACCCGCCACCACCGCGAACGGATCCGCAACGAACCGCTCCGCCGTCAACCCCGCACGACCCAAATACCCACGAGCCAACTGCGCACCCGCGATATACAACTCACCCGCCACACCCACCGGCACCGGCGACAAACCCGCATCCAGCACATACACCCGGGTATTCGCAAACGCATCACCGATCGCCGGCGGCAACACACCACCAGACCCACCCACCACACACGACGTCGCCCACACCGTCGCCTCCGTCGGCCCGTACAGGTTCACCACCTCACGGCCCAACCCACACATACCCTCCGCCAACACCGAAGGCAGCGCCTCACCACCCACCAGCATCCGCACACCACGAACAGACTCGGGAACCTCCGCCACCAACGCCTGCCACAACGACGGAGTCGCCTGCATCACCGACACACCCGACCCACGCACCAACCCACCCAACAAAAACGGATCCCGAACCTCCCCCCGACCCGCAACCACCACACACGCACCACTGACCAACGGCAGATACAACTCCAACGCCGCAATATCAAACGCAACCGTCGTCACCGCCAACAACCGGTCAGACGAATCCAACCCACACCGCACACCCACCGCCGCCAGAAAACTCACCAACGCAGCATGCGAAACCACCACACCCTTCGGCCGCCCCGTCGAACCCGACGTATAAATCACATACGCCACATGCGCCGGCAACACAGAAGACAAACGATCACCGTCAGACAGGTCTCCGCCATCCCGGGCCGCCACGGCACGCCGGACTCCCGGCTCATCGAGCACCAGGTGCGGAGCGGTACCGTCCTGCGGCAGCACGCGCACGGTGTCCGTATCAGTGATCACCAGCACCGGATCGGCATCAGCCAGCACATACGCGACCCGGTCCGCCGGATACTCCGGATCCAACGGCACATACCCGGCACCGCTCTTCAGAACGGCGAGCAACGCAACCACCAGATCAACCGACCTGGGCAGCGCCACAGCGACAAGCTTCTCCGGACCCGCACCACACGCCACCAGATGACGCGCCAGACGATTCGCCCGGGCATTCAACTCCGCGTACGACAGCTCCACCCCACCGCCGACCACAGCCGGCCCATGCGGGGCACGTGCCACCTGCGACTCGAACAACTCCGGCAGCAGCGCATCCGGAACCTCGCGGGCCGTGTCGTTCCACGTGGTCAGTACCCGGTGCCTCTCTTCCGCACCGAGCAGGTCGAAGCGCCCCACCGCGCCGTCGAGTCGGGTGGTGATCGCCTCCAGCACCCGGGCCAGCTGGGATCCGATCTGTTCCACCGCCGCCCGGTCGAACAGGTCGGGTCGGTAGTCGAGCCGCAGCCGGATCTCGTCACCGGGCATCACGATCAGGCTGAGCGGGTAGTGCGTGCTGTTCCGCCCTTCCAGCCTCTCTACGTGGATCGCGTCGGCCGGCTCCGCGGCCTTCGGTGCGGCGCCGACCGGGTAGTTCTCGAACACGACGACGGTGTCGAAGAGCTCGTCGGCCGGGGTCAGGTGGTGGATGTCGGTGAGTTTGAGGTGCTGGTGGGGCAGGAGGGCGCTCTGTTCGTCCTGGAGCCGCACGAGCGCCTCGCGTACGGACTCGGCGGCCTTGAGGCGTACCCGTACCGGCACGGTGTTGATGAACAGGCCGACCATCGACTCGATGCCGGGGATCTGGGCCGGGCGTCCTGCGACGGTCGCACCGAAGACCACGTCGTCCTGGCCGGTCATGTGCCCGAGCAACACCGCCCACGCCTGCTGGACCACCGTGTTCAACGTGACACCACAGCTCCGGGCCGCAGCCGCCAGGGCAGCGGTCAGCTCGCCCGGCAGACGCACCGTGACATGTTCAGGAGCCATCTGCGCCGCACGGGCGTGCAGCGGCGCGAGCCGGGTCGCTTCCTCCACATCCGCGAGGGACCGCCGCCACGCCTCCTCCGCGGCACCGCGGTCCTGCTGTGCCACCCACGCCAGGTAGTCCCGATAAGGCCTCACGGGCGCCAGGCCGTCGGCGCGTCCGCCCTGTTCGTAGGCGGTCATCAGGTCGCGCATCAATACGGGCAGGGACCACCCGTCGAGCAGCAGGTGGTGGCTCGTGAACTCCAGCCGGAACCGCCGGCGGCCGAGGCGGAGCAGCGTGAACCGCAGCAGGGGCGGGGCGGACAGGTCGAAGCGCCGCGCCCGGTCCTGCTCCAGCCACTGGGCGACCGCGGTCTCCTGGCGGCCGGCGTCCAGGTCTGAGAAGTCGATCTCCTCCCAGGGGAGCTCCACGTTCCGGGGAATGACCTGGACCGGCTGCCGCAGACCCTCGTGGATGAAGGCGGCGCGCAGGTTCTTGTGCCGCTCAAGAACGACTCGGGCGGACGCCTTCAGAGCCGCGACGTTCAGCGGTCCTTCTATGAGGAAAGACATCTGCGTCGTGTAGACGTCCAGCGCCTGCTCGTCGTAGAGGGCGTGGAAGAGCAGACCTTCCTGCAGAGGAGCCAACGGAAGAACGTCTTCCAATTCATTCCGCTTCACTTGTCGTTCCTCCACAGCTGCTCAAGTTGATCAATTTCTGCCTGGTTCAGGGAGACCAGGGGAAGGTCGGAGGGCGTGTATCCACCCGCGTCGGGATCAGCCGCGTGACGGGTGATCGCCTTCAACGCCTCGACGAACAACCCGGACACCTCGACGACATCAGCCTCGTCAAGGACACCCGACGCCCACGACCACGACACCTGCAAAGCCGGACCGCCCACACCGTCCTGAACCACCGCATTGATCTCCAACGCATGCGGAACCGGCATCCGCGGATCCAGACCACCACCCAAAGCCACCGACTCAGCAGCGATCTGCCAAGCACCACCACCACCCACACTGAACCGGCCCAAATAGTTGAACCCGATCTCAGGCCGCGCACCCCCCGCCAGCACCACACCCGTCCCGGCATTCAAATACCGCAACAAACCAAAACCCAGACCACGATCCGGAACAGACCGCACCTGCTCCTTCACCCGCTTCAACACCACACCGGCCTGAGCCCCACCAGCCCACACCTCACCCACATCAAAAACACCCGGATCAATCCGCAACGGATACGCACTGGTAAACCAACCCACCGTCCGCGACAGATCAACCCCCTCCACCACCTCCTCCCGACCATGCCCCTCCAACTCCACCAACACCCCACCCGCAGAACCATCACAAACACCACGCCAACGCGTCACCGCCAACGCAAGCGCCGCCAACAACACATCCTCAACACCCGCATGAAAAACAGACGCCACCTCACCCAACAGCGGACGCGTCTCCTCCGAAGACAGCTCCACCACCAGACCCCGCACCGACCCAGCCGTATCCCTCAACGGATCAAGCGCACGCGACCCCACCCGAACACCGGAAGACCCCACCATCTCCCGCCACAAACCCAACTCAGCAACCCGCTCAGCCGAACCCGCCAACCGCACCAAATGACCAGCCCAACCACGGAACGACGTCCCCACCACAGCCGGCACCACCGAACCACCCACCGACAACGCACCCCACGCCGCCGCCAGATCCGGCAACAACACACGCCACGAAACCCCATCAACCACCAGATGATGCACAACCAACAACACCCGACCCGACACACCCACACCCGCGTCGAACCACACCACCTGCACCATCACACCCGCCAACGGATCCAAACGCTCACGCGCCGAAACCGCCTCCGCCAACACCACCTCCTCCAACCCACCACCCACCAAACCCGCCACATCCACACGACACACACACCCCGCCGCATCCACCCCACCCGACGGCAACACCTCCAAACCCCAACCCAAACCCCACCCAGAGTCGAAGCCCGAACCAGAACCAGAACCAGAACCGGAGCCGGAGTCGGAGCCAGAGCCAGAGCCGGAGCCGGAATCGGAGTCAGCGTCCAGGACCACCCGCATCCGCAGAGCGTCATGCTGATCCAGAACCGAACCCACCACCGCCGTCAGCACATCCAACGACAACCCCGCCGGCGCCTCCACCAGCATCGACTGCGAGAACCCCGCCAACGGACCACCACGCTCACGAACCTGATGCATCACCGGCGTCAACGGCACCACACCCACCCCAGCACCCTCAGCCTCAACCCCGACCGAGCCCTCCACCACACCCACCACAGCAGCCAGACCCGCCACCGACTTACGCTCAAACACATCACGCGGCGCAAACACCAAACCAGCAGCCCGCGCCCGAGCCACCAACTGAATCGAAAGGATGCTGTCACCACCCAACTCGAAGAACCCGTCATCCACCGAAACCCCCGAAACCCCAAGAACCTCGGCAAACAACCCGCACAACACCTCCTCATGCGGCGACCGCGGACCCCGACCCACCACCACACCAGAACCAACCCCCGGCACCGGCAAAGCCCCACGGTCCAACTTCCCATTCGGCGACAACGGCAGCACATCAAGCACCACAACCGCCGACGGCACCATGTAATCCGGCAACCGCTCCCCCACGAACCCACGCAACACGGCAGGGTCGAGCACATCGCCGTCCGCTGCGACGGCGTACGCGACCAGCCGCCTGTCGCCGGGACGGTCCTCCCGTACGACGACCGCGACGTGACCCACCGATTCGTGTCCGGCGAGTACGGCCTCGATCTCGCCCGGTTCGATGCGGTAGCCCCGTACCTTCACCTGCGCATCCGCGCGTCCCACGAACTCCAGGACACCGTCCGCGGACCAGCGCACCACATCACCGGTCCGGTACATCCGCGAACCCGCCACCACCGCGAACGGATCAGCAACGAACCGCTCCGCCGTCAACCCCGCACGACCCACATAACCCCGAGCCAACTGCGCACCCGCGATGTACAACTCACCCGCCACACCCACCGGCACCGGCGACAAACCCGCATCCAGCACATACACCCGGGTGTTCCACACCGGGCGCCCGATGGGCACGGTCTCGTCGGCCGCCCGGCATTCCCAGTACGTGACGTCCACTGCGGCCTCGGTGGGTCCGTACAGGTTGTGGACTGACCCACCGAGCGTGCGCAGCGCCTGGTTCTTCAACTCCACGGACAGCGCCTCACCACTGCACACGACGTTCTTCAGCGGCGCGCAGGAGGCTGCGTCGGGATGCTGGAGGAAGGCGCCCAGCATCGACGGGACGAAGTGTGCGGTGGTGACCCTCTCGGTGCGGATCAGCTCGGCGAGGGCCGCGGGGTCCTTGTGTTCTCCGCGGGCGGCAACGACCATTCCGGCGCCGACGACGAGCGGCCAGAAGAACTCCCACACCGACACGTCGAATGCGGACGAGGTCTTCTGGAGGACCCGGTCCGTCGGCTCCAGACCGTACTCGTTCTGCATCCACAGCAGACGGTTGGTGATCGCGGCATGGGAGACGGCCACGCCCTTGGGCCGTCCGGTGGATCCGGACGTGTAGATCACGTAGGCCGTGTGCTGCCCGAGCAGGCGGCTCGGGCGGCGCTCGTCGACGGAGAGGTTGCGGGGGTCCTGGCTCTCAAGGAGGGTCCGCGTGGCCGGGTCGTCCAGCACGAGTCGGCTCACGTGGGCCGCAGGTTCCGCGGGCAGCTTCTCCGCCGTTTCGGCCTGGGTGACGACGAAGACCGGGTCGGCGTCCCGGAGCATGTGGGTGATGCGGTCGGCGGGGTATTCCGGGTCGATGGGGACGTAGGCGGCGCCGGTCTTCACCACGGCCAGCAGGGCGACGACGAGGTCGACCGAGCGGGGTACGGCAACGGCGACCAGGCGTTCGGGGCCGGCGCCCCGGTCGGCGAGGTACCTCGCGAGTCGGTTCGCTCGAGCATTGAGTTCTGCATAGGTCAGCCGGATCCCGCCGCCGGTGACGGCCAGGGCTTCGGGCGTCCGTGCGACCTGCTGCTCGAACAGATCCGGCAGCGTGGTGTCGGGAACGCCCTGAGTGGTGTCGTTCCAAGCGGTCAGGATCCGCTCGCGTTCCTCCTCGCTCTGCAGCGGTATCTCCCGGACGGTCTGTCCGGCGTTGGCCACGACCGCCTCGAGGATGCTGACGAAGCGATCCGCGACGCCCTCCACCGAGGGGCGGTCGAAGGCATCGGGACGGTAGTCGAGCCGCAGGTGCAGGCCGGTCCCCGGCATGACCATCAGGCTGAGCGGGTAGTGCGTCGCATCCCGTGCTTCGGCGTGGGTGAGGCTGAGGGTGGAGCTCTCCTGTTCCACGGCCGAGTCCTCGACCGGGTAGTTCTCGAACACGACGACGGTGTCGAAGAGCTCGTCGGCCGGGGTCAGGTGGTGGATGTCGGTGAGCTTGAGGTGCTGGTGGGCCAGGAGGGCGCTCTGTTCGTCCTGGAGCCGCACGAGCGCCTCCCGTACGGACTCCGCCGGCTTCAGGCGCACCCGTACCGGCACGGTGTTGATGAACAGGCCGACCATCGACTCGATGCCGGGGATCTGGGCCGGACGTCCTGCGACGGTCGCACCGAAGACCACGTCGTCCTGGCCGGTCATGTGCCCGAGCAGCACCGCCCACGCCTGCTGGACCACGGTGTTCAAGGTGACCCCGCAGCTGCGCGCCGCAGCCGTCAGGGCAGCGGTCAGCTCCTCCGGCAGACGCACCGTGACCCGCTCGGGAGCCACCGGTACCCGACCCGCACGCACCGGCGCGAGTCGCGTCGCCTCCTCCACACCCGCCAGGGACCGCCGCCACGCCTCCTCGGCCGCACCACGGTCCTGCTGCGCCACCCACGCCAGGTAATCCCGGTAGGGCGTCACCCGAGCCAGGCCGTCACCGCGGCCGCCCTGTACGTACGCCGTCATCAGCTCGCGCATGAGCACGGGCAGGGACCAGCCGTCCAGCAGCAGGTGGTGGCAGGTGAAGACCAGCCGGAAACGCTGGTGACCGAGACGGAGCAGCGTGAACCGCAGCAACGGCGGAGCGGACAGGTCGAAGCGCCGCGCCCGGTCCTCCTCCAGCCATGCCTCGACCGCGGCTTCCTCAGCCGCTGCGTCCGTGGCCTCGAGGTCGACCTCTTCCCAGGGAACGTCGACCTGCTTGGGGATGATCTGGACCGGCTGCCGCAGACCCTCGTAGGCGAAGCCCGCCCGCAGATTCGCATGCCGGTCCACGACCACCGACGCGGCAGACCTCAGCACCGCCGGGTCCAAAGGCCCTTCCACCAGCGAAGACAACTGCGTCGTATAGACGTCCAGCGCCTGCTCGTCGTACAGGGCGTGGAACAGCAGACCTTCCTGCAACGGAGCCAACGGAAGCACATCGGAAATGTCCTTCCACCGCCCCTCCACCACCCCGATCTCCGCCTGGTTCAGGGAGACCAGGGGAAGATCCGACGGTGTGAATCCACCCGCACCGGGATCGGCCGCGTGACGGGAGCGGGCGGCCAGGGCGGCCACCGTCTTCCGCTCGAAAACGTCCCGCGCGGAGAAGACGAGGCCTGCGGCCCGCGCTCGTGCGACCAGCTGGATCGACAGGATGCTGTCGCCGCCCAGCTCGAAGAAGCCGTCATCGATCGACACGGACTCGACGCTGAGGACCTCGGCGAACAGCTTGCAGAGGATCTCTTCGTTCGGGGTGCGCGGTCCCTTGTGCGTGGTGCCGGAGACGGCTTCCGGTGCCGGCAGCGCCTTGCGGTCCAGCTTCCCGTTCGGCGTCAACGGCAGGGCTTCCAGCACCACGAAAGCCGACGGCACCATGTAGTCCGGCAGCCGATCCGCCACGTGCCGGCGCAGCAGATCAGCCGATGCCGCTTCGCCTGCGGCGGGCACCACGTAGGCGGTGAGCCGCTTGTCCCCCGGGACGTCCTCACGCACCACGACCGCGCTCTGCACGACCAGCTCGTGCTCCGCCAGCACCGCCTCGATCTCACCCGGCTCGATACGGAAACCCCGCACCTTCACCTG
>NZ_JBHYVA010000245.1:0-10921 GCF_042750055.1 Streptomyces sp. NPDC059456 | reverse complement strand
CCTCGGTGGCCTCCTTGATCTGCACCGGGATCGGGGCGCCGTGCCCCTGGCGGGCGGTGAGCAGGCCCTCCGCCGAGTACCCCGGACACCCCGGGCACCCGGACCACTCGTACCCGCCCGTCCCGCGCGGGCGCCCCGACCCGGTGAGCGTCGTCCCGTGGGGCATGCGGGTCGCGGCCGAGGTGAGCTGGCGGCTGCTGCTGCTCGCCGGGATGCTCTGGGTGGTGATGAAGGTGATCAGCGAAGTCCGCCTGGTCGTCCTCGCCTTCGCGGCCGCCCTGCTCGTCACCGCGCTGCTCCAGCCGTTCGTGGTGCGGCTGCGCCGCCTCGGGCTGCCGCGCGGGCTCGCCACCGCCGTCACCGCGATCCTCGGGTTCGTGATCATCGGCCTGGTGGGCTGGTTCGTGGTCTGGCAGGTCATGGAGAACCTGGACGACCTCTCCGCACGCGTCCGCGACGGCATCAACGAGCTCAAACTCTGGGCACTGGACAGTCCGTTCCACGTGACCGAGAAGCAGATCAACGACATCGCGAAGAACCTCAGCGAGACCATCGGCACCAACACCGAGCAGATCACCTCCGCCGGCCTCCAGGGCGTGACGGTCCTCGTCGAGGTGCTCACGGGCATCCTGCTCGCGATGTTCTCGACGCTGTTCCTGCTCTACGACGGCAAGCGCATCTGGACCTGGGTACAGGGCCTGGTCCCGGCCGCCGCCCGCCCCGGTGTCGCGGGCGCCGGTCCGCGCGCCTGGCGCACGCTGACGGCGTACGTGCGCGGCACGGTGCTCGTCGCCCTCATCGACGCCATCTTCATCGGTCTCGGCATCTACTTCCTCAAGGTGCCGATGGCGGTGCCGCTGGCCGTGTTCATCTTCCTGTTCGCGTTCATCCCGCTCGTCGGCGCGGTGGTCTCCGGCGCCCTGGCGGTGGTCGTCGCCCTCGTGACGCAGGGGCCGTGGACCGCGCTGATGGTGCTGGCCGTGGTGCTGGCGGTGCAGCAGATCGAGGGGCACGTGCTCCAGCCGTTCATCCTGGGCCGGGCGGTACGGGTGCACCCGCTCGCGGTGGTGCTGTCGGTGGCCGCGGGCGGCATGATCGCGGGCATCGGCGGTGCGGTGGTCGCCGTTCCGCTGGTCGCCGTCACGAACACCGTGGTGGTCTACCTGAGGGCCTACTCCCGCGACCAGCTCCTGCGGGGATCCGCCCCGGTCGGGCCCGGCCCGCACGGATCGACGGCCGTGGAACAGGCCCTCCACGAGGCCGGGCATGATCAGCGAGCCTGAGCTCGACGGGCAGTGGGACCCCGGCCGACCGCCCGGGCCGGCGGTGGAGCCCGACGCCCCGCGCGAGCGGGTACGGGTACGGGGGCCTCGCAGCGCCTGGTTATGGGCCCTCGGCGGGGCCGTGGCCGCCTCGGCCGTCTGGGCCGGTGTCCTGACGGTGCAGGATCGTTTCGGCGACGCGGCGCCCCGGATCGCGTACCGGCACGTCGAGGACCTGTGCAAGCTCAGGCTGACCGCGGTGTCCGCGTCCACCACGGAGCTCACCGGGGACTACGGACGCCACGAGGAGCACCCCGCGCTGGACTGGTCGTACTGCGCGCACGGCTCGCCGTACACCGAAGGCCGTCTCTCGTTCGATGCCGAGGTGCTGGTCCAGCTGCACAAGAGGGCCGATGCCCGCACGGAGTTCGGCGCGGGCCCCACCGGACTCGGGGGCGTCGGGGCCATGGCGAGTTCGGGCGGCGACGTGGAGCAGGTCCCCGGGCTCGGCGAGCGGGCGCTGCTCACCAGCCGGGTCGGCGGTTCCCGGCTCGAAGTGCTCGACGGCGGCGCCGTCTTCAGCCTCACCGTTCAGTGGTACGGGAGGCCGGACATCGCGGACCCGGACGAGGACGCCGTTCGTGCGGCGATGCTGGAGGACATGCGCGCCCTCATGGCGGCGCTGCGGAAGTGAACGACAGGGCCCCCGCGGCCGGGAACGGCTGCGGGGGCCCTGGCATGCGTACCGGGTGTCACTCGGCGGCGAGGGCGGCCTCGGCGTCGAGGGTGACCGCGACGGCCTGGATCACCGAGGCGATCTTGAAGGCCTCCTGGATCGTCTCGCGGTCGACGCCGGCCTTGCGCAGGACCTGCTCGTGCGAGTCCAGGCACTGGCCGCAGCCGTTGATCGCGGAGACGGCGAGCGACCACAGCTCGAAGTCGACCTTCTCCACGCCCGGGTTGCCGATGACGTTCATCCGCAGACCGGCCCGCAGCGTGCCGTACTCCGGGTCGGAGAGCAGGTGGCGGGTGCGGTAGAAGACGTTGTTCATCGCCATGATCGCGGCGGCGGACTTGGCGGCCGTGTAGGCCTCCGGCGACAGCGCCGCCTTCGCCTCCGGCTCCAGCTCACGCAGGACGCGCGGGGAGCGGGCGGCGATCGCGCAGGACAGGACGGTGCCCCACAGCTGCTGCTGCGTGAGGGTGTCCTGGTTGCCGATGACCGAGCCGACGTTCAGCTTCAGGTCCTTGGCGAAGTCCGGTATGGCGGACTTGAGGGAGTCGAGGGACATCCGTCACTCACCGGCCAGCAGCGCGCCGGCGTCCAGGGTGCCCTCGCCCTTGTTCCAGTTGCAGGGGCACAGCTCGTCGGTCTGCAGGGCGTCGAGGACCCGCAGGACCTCCTTGGGGTTACGGCCCACGGAACCGGCGGTCACCATCGTGAACTGGATCTCGTTGTTCTGGTCGACGATGAACACGGCGCGCTGCGCGAAGCCGTCCTCGCCCTGCACGCCACAGGCCTGCATGAGCTCGTGCTTGGAGTCGGCCAGCATCGGGAAGGGCAGGTCACGCAGGTCGGCGTGGTCCTTGCGCCAGGCGTGGTGGACGAACTCCGAGTCGCCGGAGACGCCGAGGATCTGGGCGTCGCGGTCGGCGAACTCCTCGTTCAGCTTGCCGAAGGCGGCGATCTCGGTCGGGCAGACGAAGGTGAAGTCCTTCGGCCAGAAGAACACCACGCGCCACTTGCCCTCGTAGGTCTTGTGGTCGATCTGGGCGAACTCGCTGCCGGCCTCGAGCGAGACGCAAGCGGTCAGATCGTAGGTGGGGAACTTGTCACCGACAGTGAGCACGTGCTCTCCTTGCGCGACGGGAAGTGGTCCCTTTTGGGGGCTTTCCCTGAGGGGTTGGACGGTCTCACATGCTGACACAGGCGGCATTGATCGCGGAAATCGCAAACGGTGGGCGCGCTGATCAGGCTTCCCTATCAATGCTTCCTTCGGGCGCAGCTAGCCTTGAGACGGGCGATCGGAGGTGCCTATCAGTGGCTGTCGGCAACAGGGGAGCGAAGCAGGCGACGCTCGCGCAGCTGCGCGCGTTCGCCGCCGTGGCCGAACACCTGCACTTCCGGGACGCCGCCGCGGCCATCGGAATGAGCCAGCCGGCGCTCTCGGGCGCCGTCTCCGCGCTGGAGGAGGCCCTGGGCGTCCAGCTCCTGGAGCGCACCACCCGCAAGGTCCTGCTCTCCCCGGCGGGTGAGCGGATCGCCGCCCGGGCCCGGGTGGTCCTCGACGCCATGGGCGGGCTGCTGGAGGAGGCCGAGGCGGTACGGGCCCCCTTCACCGGGATCCTGCGGCTCGGGGTGATCCCGACGGTGGCCCCCTACCTGCTGCCGACCGTCCTCGGGCTGTTCCACCGCCGCTACCCCCGGATGGACCTCCAGGTGCACGAGGAGCAGACCTCCTCGCTGCTGGACGGGCTGGCCGCCGGGCGGCTCGACCTGCTGCTGCTCGCAGTGCCGCTGGGCGTCCCCGGGGTCACCGAACTGCCCGTCTTCGACGAGGACTTCGTACTCCTCGCCCCCCGCGAGCACCCGCTGGCCGGCCGCAAGGACATTCCGCGGGAGGAACTGCGGGGCCTGCAGCTGCTGTTGCTCGACGAGGGGCACTGCCTGCGCGACCAGGCCCTGGACATCTGCCGCGAGGCGGGCCGTACCGACGGGGCGGACGTCACCACGACCGCCGCCGGACTGTCCACCCTCGTACAACTGGTCGCCGGGGGACTGGGAGTGACCTTGTTGCCGCGCACCGCGCTGCGGCTGGAGACCGCCCGCAACGAGTACCTGGCCACGGGGTACTTCGCCGAGCCCGCGCCCTCGCGGCGCATCGCGCTGGCCATGCGCACGGGGACCGCCCGGCAGGAGGAGTTCCGGGCCATCGCCGACGCCCTGCGCGAAGCCGTACGCCCGCTCCCGGTCTGGCCCGCCGAGTAGGGCGCAGCCGCGGGGCCGGGCGTACGGGGCTGCGCGCGCCCGGCGTCACTCCGTGCGCAGGCCGTCCGGACGCACCATCCGCAGCAGCGCCGTACCGGGCGAGAGGCCGGGGTTCGCCTCGATCCGCACCGGCCTGTTCGTCGGCGCGACCCCGGTCCTGGTGCCCATCGAGGCCGGGCGGCAGCGGGGCGTCCGGCCCTTCGGGCTGGACGAGGCGGCCGTCGATGTCGCCCCCGTGGAACGTCATGTCCCCGTGGCGACCAGCGGAGTGTCGTGCCCGGGCCGCTCGGCGGGCGTCGAGGTGAACCTGGCGCGCGGCCGTCGCCGCCGGGGTCGCCGGGGTGAGCAGCAGCGGGAACGTGCAGCCCGCCCTGCGGCCATTCGTAGGGACTTTCGTCCCGCGTGCGACGGTTCGCCGCGGGGCCCGGGAGCGGCTGGCAGGTTGAGGGCAAAGGGCCCTGTTCCCGGAAGCTCTCGAAAGGCGCGCCATGCACGCACCCCCCACCGATGTCGCCGCCCTCCCGCCCCAGCAGTCGGACGAGCCCGCCCGGACGACCCCCCGGCCGTCCGCCGAACCCCTCGAGAAGGGGGCCGGGCCCGCCTGGTGGATGTGGGCCATGGCGTCGGGGCTCTTCCTCGTCTACATGCTGCTGTCGCTGCGCACCCACGAGCGGCTGCTGTCGCACAGCTTCGACCTGGCGATCTTCGAGCAGGCCGTCCGCTCCTACGCGGAGGGCCACCTGCCCGTATCCGAGGTCAAGGGCCCGGACTTCCCCGTCCTCGGGGACCACTTCTCGCCGGTCCTCGTCACGCTCGCCCCCCTGTACTGGCTGTGGCCGTCGGCGCGGACCCTGCTCGTCGCGCAGGCGGCGCTGATCGCCGTCAGCGTCCTGCCTCTCGCCCAGTGGGCGCGCCGGGCGCTGGGCTCCGCCGCCGCCCTGGTCATCGGGCTCTGCTACGGCCTCTCGTGGGGCATCGCGAGCGCCGTCGGGTTCGACTTCCACGAATGGGCCTTCGCCGTCCCGCTCCTGGCCTGCTCACTGGCCGCGCTGGGCGAGGGGCGGCTGCGAGCCGCGGCGCTGTGGTCGCTGCCGCTGGTGCTCGTCAAGGAGGACATGGGGCTCACCGTGGCCGCGATCGGCCTGGTCATCGCCTGGCAGGGCAGCCGCGGCAGCGGCTGGCGCACCGGCTGGCGCGGGCGCCGGGCGGGGATCGCCCTCGCCGCGGGCGGTGCGGTGTGCACGGTGCTGGCCATGCTGGTGTGGCTGCCGGCCCTCAACCCGAACGGCTCGTACTTCTACGCCGCCTTCCTGGGCGGCGGAGCCGGGGGCGGCGCCGGCGCGGCCGGGGGCGGTTTCGGCGCGCTGCTGCAGAAGGTCACCATCGGGCTCGTCACCCCCGAGACCAAGGTGGCGACCCTCGCCCTGCTGCTCGCGCCGACCCTGTTCCTGGCCCTGCGCTCACCGCTGGTCCTGATCGCCCTGCCGACCGTGCTGTGGCGGGGCGTCTCGGACTACCAGTCCCACTGGGGCACCGCGTTCCAGTACTCGCTCACGCTGATGCCGATCCTGTTCGCGGCCTTCATCGACGCCCTGCACCGGCGCGGCACGACGGCCGCCGGACTGCGCCGGTACCTGGCGGGGGCGGCAGGGATCTGCGCCCTGCTGCTGCCCTCGCACGCGTTCGGGCAGATGCTCCAGCCGCCGTTCTGGGGTACGGATCCCCGGGTGGCGGTGGCGCACCGGCTGATGGACCGGATCCCGGACGGCGCCCGGGTCCAGGCCTCGGACTACCTGGTGCCGCACCTGGCGGACCGGACGAGCGTGAGCCTCTACGGCTGGGCCGACAGCCGGCCCGACCCGGAATGGATCATGGTGGACACGGGGGTGGCCCCCCAACTGCACTGGCCGCTCTCGCCCGTGGCCGAAGCCATCTCCCTCAACCAGGTCCGGCAGCGGGGGTACCGCACCGTGGCCGAGGAGAGCGGGTTCGTCCTCCTCAGCCGGACCTGATCCTGCCCGGCCGGTCCTGTGCCGGTCCTGTGCCGACCCTGCTCCGGTCCTGCTCCGGCTCCTGCTCCGGTCCTGGGCCGCGGTGGTGGGAGCCGGCCGCCGGCCGCCCGCCGTCAGGACTCGGGCGGGACGCGGGGCCGGCCGCGCGGCGGGATCGGCGCGGCCCCGCCGGGCAGCCGGCCGGCCTCGGCCAGCGCCCGCCGCAGCAGGAACTCGATCTGCGCGTTGGCGCTGCGCAGGTCCTCGCCGGCCCAGCGCGCGAGGGCGTCGTACACCTGCGGGTCGAGCCGCAGCAGTACCTGCTTGCGCGCCTGCCGCCCCGCCCGCGGAGCCTTCTCCTGCCCCCGGCCCGGCTGCGGGTCCTGCGGCTCGCCGGCGGGGCTCACTGGTAGAGCGTGCCCGCGTTGACGACCGGCTGGGCGGCCCGGTCCCCGCAGAGGACCACCATCAGGTTCGAGACCATGGCGGCCTTGCGCTCCGGGTCCAGCTCCACGATGTCCTCCTCCGCCAGCCGGGTCAGGGCCAATTCGACCATGCCGACCGCCCCTTCGACGATCTGCCTGCGGGCCGCCACGACCGCGCCCGCCTGCTGGCGCTGGAGCATCGCGGAGGCGATCTCCGGAGCGTACGCCAGGTGCGTGAACCGGGACTCGATGATGTGGACGCCGGCGGCCTCGACCCGTGCGTGCAGTTCGAGCGCGAGCTTCTCGGTGATCTCCTCGGCGTTGCCGCGCAGCGACAGCCCGCCTTCGTCGTGTGCGTCGTACGGGTACTCGATCGCGATGTGCCGGACAGCGGCCTCGGCCTGGGTTTCGACGAACTCGGTGAAGTCCTCGACCTCGAACGTCGCACGCGCGGTGTCCTCCACCCGCCACACCACGACCGCGGCCAGCTCGATCGGGTTGCCGTACGCGTCGTTGACCTTCAGGACGGCCGTCTCGTGGTTGCGGACCCGGGTGGAGATCTTCTCCCGCGAGGTCAGCGGGTTGACCCAGCGCAGGCCGTCCGTGCGGATCGTCCCCCGGTAGCGGCCGAACAGCTGGACCACGCGGGCCTCGCCCGGCGCCACCGTGTTCAGCCCGCTCATCGAGACGACCGCGAGGATGATCAGCAGCACGCCCGGAGGTATCAGGGACGCGTGCATCACGTCCCCGCCCGCGGTCACGCCCAGGGCGATCAGGGCGGCACCCGCCACCGCGCCCAACAGCCCCAGCAGCAGGGCCAGTCCACCGCCCACGCTGCGTGCCGTGAACTCCCGTACGCCTCCGGCAGTCGCCGCCGTCTTCGTCATGTTCTGCCCCGTTTCGCTAGGCCGCGGCCGGTCGAGCCGCCTAGCAAAGTGATATCACTTTTTTGGGTTGCCGCAACCCTCCGGGCATTCCGCGCGTCGGTTCCCTTGATGTGGGTGCTGATTCTCACGTCCGAAATGACCAGTATTGGCCATGGTTGGCTGACCTTTGTCACAACCTGCGGTGTTAGCTTTCTGAGCTGACGTCGGGGGGGAAATCGAGCGGAGCGGGAGCGATGGGCCGAGCAGAAGCGCGTAAGGCGCAGCAGCGCAGTACGCGACGGGCGCCGCGCGGGCGCGCCACGGGGGAGGGGCGCACCGGCAAGAAGGCCGGCATACGTCGCTTCTTCACCTGGAAGAAGATCCTCGGGGCGTTCTTCGGGATGGTCCTGCTCGGCATGGGCGCGCTCGTCGCCCTCTACTTCTACGTGGACGAGCCCGACCCGAACGCCGACGCGATCACGCAGAGCAACGTCTACAAGTACGCCGACGGCTCGATCATGGCGCGCGACGGCAAGATGAACCGCGAGATCGTGCCGATCGGCCGGGTCCCCAAGGAAGTCCAGACCGGCTTCATCGCCATCGAGAACAAGTCCTTCTACCAGGACCAGGGCGTCGACTTCCTGGGCATCGCCCGCGGCCTGTTCAACACGGTCACCGGCAAGGGCAAGGCCGGCGGTTCGACGATCACCCAGCAGTACGTCAAGAACTTCTACCTGAACCAGGACCAGACGCCGACCCGCAAGCTCAAGGAGCTGGTGATCTCCCTCAAGGTCGACCAGCGCATGCAGAAGCCGGACATCCTGGCGGGTTACCTGAACACCAGTTACTTCGGCCGCGGCGCCTACGGCATCCAGGCCGCCGCCCAGGCGTACTACGGCGTCGACGTCGACAAGCTGACCCTCGAGCAGGGCGCGTACCTCGCGGCCGTCCTCCAGGCGCCCAGCGACTACGACTGGGCGACCGCGGGCCCGAACGGCAAGCGGCTGGTCATGGTCCGCTTCAACGGCGTCCTCGACAACATGGTCGAGATGGGAGCCCTGGACCCCGCCAAGCGCAAGGAACTGAAGTTCCAGGAGCCGATCAAGCCCAAGGCCGCCCCCGGAATGGAGGGCCAGAAGGGCTACCTGAAGCAGGCGGCCGACGCGGAACTGCGCAGGCAGACCGGTATGACCGCCCAGATGCTCCAGGCCGGCGGCTGGGAGATCACCCTCAACATCGACCCCAAGAAGCAGGCCGCGCTGGAGAAGGCCGTCCAGGACGAGCTGGAGTCCAAGCTCGACCGCAAGGACCGGACCGTCGACGCCGCCGTGCAGGCCGGCGCCACCTCCGTGGACCCGAAGACCGGCGCGGTCGTCGCGATGTACGGCGGCACCGGCCTCGGCGACCACTGGTCGAGCAACGCCCTGCGCCAGGACTTCCAGCCCGGCTCGACGTTCAAGCCGATCGTGCTCGCCTCCGCGCTGGAGAACAAGGCCAAGACGCACGACGGCAAGCCGATCACCCCCAACGCGCTCTACGACGGCACCAGCAAGCGCCCCGTCGTCGGCAGCGACACCCCGTTCGCACCGCAGAACCAGGACAACGCGAACTACGGCGACCCGCTGCTCACCGTCCAGGCGGCCACCAATTCCTCCGTGAACTCGGTGTACGCCCAGATGATCGTGGACGTCGGTCCGCCGGCCGTGAAGAAGACGGCCCTCCAGCTCGGCATGAAGGACCGTCCGGGCTGGCCGGAGGACAAGCCGGCCATGTCGCTCGGCACGATGAGCGCCAACACCCTGGAGATGGCCGGCGTCTACGCCACCTTCGACGCCCACGGCAAGAAGATCACCCCGACGATCATCAAGAGCGCCAAGCACGCCGACCGCGACTACAAGCCGGTCGAGTCCGTCGGCGGCCAGGCCATCACCCGCGAGACCGCGGACACGGTGACCAAGGTGCTCACGGGCGTCGTCCAGGACGGTTCCGGCAAGGCCGTGCGGAGCTCGGCCTACGAGGCCGCCGGCAAGACCGGTACCACCGAGTCCAACGTGGCCGCCTGGTTCACCGCGTACACGCCGGAACTCGTCACCGTCGTCGCGATGTTCGGCGAGGAGCCCGGCACGGCCAAGCAGACCACCCTGACCGGTACCGCCGGCGGTGGCCGAGCGGGTGGTTCCAGCTTCCCGGCCGAGATCTGGAAGGCGTACACGCTGGCGGCGCTGAAGGGCGCGGACACCGGCGAGTTCGACCTCTCCGAGGCGGACATGGGCCCCACGATCGCGCCGAGCCGCAGCACCTCCCCGTCGAGCTCCTCCTCGGCCGTCACGCCGTCCGCGCCGGTCTCGCCGTCGCAGAACACGCCGGACCCCAGCAAGAGTTCGCAGGGCCCGAGCAAGAGCCCCTCGAAGAGCCCGGACCCGTCCAAGAGCGTGGATCCGTCCAAGAGCGTGGACCCGTCCAAGAGCCCGCCGCTCACGCTCCCGTAGCGCGGGCGCAGCGCCGCTGCCCGACACACCGCCGCCCCCCAGCATCCGAGCTGCGGGGCGGCGGTGCGTCGCGTCCGGGATCAGCGCCGGTCGTGCGCTCCCGGCAGCGGGAGCTCGAACCAGACCACCTTGCCGCTGCTCAGCCGGGTGGCGCCCCAGCGGCGGGCCATCCGGTTGACGAGGAACAGCCCGCGGCCGCCCTCGTCGGTCTCCCGGGCCCGGCGCTGGCGCGGCAGCTGCGGGGAGTCGTCGCCGACCTCGCAGCGCAGTACGTCCGTCCGCAGCAGGCGCAGCGTCACCGGCCGCTCCGCGTACCGGACGGCATTGGTGACCACCTCGCTGACCAGCAGTTCGAGCGAGTCCTGGAGGTCTTCCAGGCCCCACCGGGTCAGCGCGCGGCGGGCGAACCGGCGGGCCCGGCCCGGAGCGGTCTCCTCCGGGTCCAGGAACCAGTACGCGACGTCGCTGGGCGCGATCCCGTCGAACCGGGCCGCGAGCAGTGCGATGTCGTCGTCCCGGTCACCGGGGCCGAGCATGTCCAGCACGTCGTCGCAGAGTGCTTCCAGCGGCGGCGGGTGGTCCAGGCCGGTCAGCTGGGCCGTGGTGGCGAGCCGCTCGCGCAGCTGCTCGATGCCGGTCCACACGTCGCGCAGCCGGGACTCCACCAGGCCGTCGGTGTACAGCAGCAGGGTGGCCCCGGCGGGGGCGTCCAGCTCCACGGCCTCGAAGTCCACGCCGCCGACGCCGATGGGCGCGCCGGGCGGCACGCGGAGCACCTCCGCGCGGCCCCCCAGGTGCAGCAGCACGGGCGGCGGGTGGCCGGCGTTGGCGATGGTGATCCGGTGCGAGACCGGGTCGTACACCGCGTACAGGCAGGTGGCCATCCGGTCGGAGCCGAG
>NZ_JBHYVA010000244.1:0-10932 GCF_042750055.1 Streptomyces sp. NPDC059456 | reverse complement strand
CCACGCCGATGGGCTCCCTCGACGCCCCCTTCAACCCCGTCTCCCTCGCCCTCGGCGCCGAGGCCACCTTCGTCGCCCGCACCGTCGACTCCGACCGCAAGCACCTGACCGAGGTGCTCCGGGCCGCCGCCGACCACCAGGGCACCGCCCTCGTGGAGATCTACCAGAACTGCAACATCTTCAACGACGGCGCCTTCGAGGTCCTCAAGGACAACGTGCAGGCGCAGGAGGCCGTGATCCGGCTGGAGCACGGGCGGCCGATCCGCTTCGGCGCCGACGGGCACAAGGGCGTCGTCCGCGACCAGGCCACCGGGGAACTGGAGGTCGTGACGGTGACCCCGGAGAACGAGTCCCGGATCCTGGTCCACGACGCGCACGGCGCCGGCCCGACCACCGCGTTCGCCCTGTCCCGGCTGGCGGACCCGCACACCCTGCACCAGACGCCCATCGGGGTCTTCCGCAGCGTGGAGCGGCCCGTCTACGACACGCTCATGGCGGAGCAGCTGGAGACCGCCGTCGACACCAAGGGCAAGGGCGACCTCAGCACGCTCCTCGCCGGAAACGACACCTGGACGGTCGTCGGCTAGCGGCCGGCGCACGGCAGCGGCGCCACCGGCGGCGACGGCCCGCAGTTCCCGGCCCGCAGTTCCCGGCCCGGAGTTCCTCAGGAGCTCCGGGCCTCGTCGTACGCGGTGCGCGCCGCCTGGACCTCGGGGACGCGCCGCTCGGTCCAGCGGGCGAGGGCCCAGACCTGCTCGGCGGCCTCGCGCCCCAGCTCGGTCAGCGAGTAGTCCACGCGCGGCGGGATCACGGGCTTGGCGTCGCGCAGCAGGAACCCGTCGCGCTCCAGCGTCTGGAGGGTCTGGGCCAGCATCTTCTCGCTGACACCGCCCACCTCCCGGCGCAGTTCGCTGAACCGGTACGAGCGTTCGACGAGGGCGGCCAGGACCAGGACGCCCCAGCGGCTGGTGACGTGCTCCAGGACCCCGCGGGACGGGCACATCGGCGCGTTGACCCGCGGTGCGTCGGCGATCGGTGCGCTGCCCGTCGGCGGACCGGCGATCGGCTGGTTACTCACCTTCATACCAGTACCTTACTTTGAAGTGGGTACTTACGAAAGGTTAGCGCTCTCCCTAGGGTGGTGACACACCCCGAAACGCAAGGAGCGCACCCCATGAGCATCGTCGTCACCGGAGCCACCGGAGCCCTCGGCCGCCTCGTCGTCGAGGAGCTGCTGAAGCAGGTCCCCGCCGAACGCGTCGCCGTCGTCGTCCGCAACCAGGAGAAGGCCGCCGACCTGGCCGAGCGCGGCATCGAGGTGCGCGTCGCGGACTACGACGCCCCCGAGACCCTGGCCTCCGCCTTCCGCGCCGGCGACCGCGTCCTGCTGATCTCCGGCAGCGAGGTCGGCCGCCGGGTGCCGCAGCACCTCGCCGTGGTCGAGGCCGCGAAGGCGGCGGGCGTCGCCCAGCTCGCCTACACCGGGATCCTCGGCGGCCCCGAGGCCGACTTCGACCTGGCCGCCGAGCACAAGGTCACCGAGCAGGCCATCCTCGACTCCGGCCTGCCCCACACCTTCCTGCGCAACGGCTGGTACCACGAGAACTACACCGGCCACCTGGGCACCGTCCTGGAGCACGGCGCGGTCGTCGGCAGTGCGGGCGAGGGCCGCATCGCCTCCGCCGCGCGGGCGGACTACGCGGCCGCGGCCGCGGCCGTGCTGACCGGCGAGGGCCACCTGAACCGGGTCTACGAGCTCTCCGGCGACACCGCCTGGAGCCTGGCGGAGTACGCGGCCGAGGTCGCGTCCCAGGCCGGCAAGGAGGTCGCGTACAGCGAGGTGCCGGCCGAGGCGCACCTGTCGATCCTGACCGGCGCCGGGGTCCCCGAGGGCTTCGCCGCGATCCTCGTCGACGTGGACGCGGCGATCTCCCGCGGCCGGCTCGCCCACACCGGCGGAGACCTGTCCCGGCTGATCGGCCGCCCGACGACCCCGGTGGCGCAGGCGATCGCCTCCGCCCTGGCCTGAGCCCGAGCCCGAGCCGGCGCCGGGACCGGTCCCGCGGCCGGGTCCCGGCTCCCCAAGTCCTCGAACGTGTCATGAGTATCTCCTGTCTACGGGCATGACATCCGGCTCCTCCGGCGCTACCTTCGTGAAAGTTGGCCGGAATGTGACTGGAGGCTCCCGTGAAAGCGGAGAACGAGCAGCGCGCGGGTTTGCTCTACGGATTCGGCGCCTACGGGATGTGGGGGCTGGTCCCCCTGTTCTGGCCGCTGCTCAAGCCGGCCGGGGCGATCGAGATCCTGGCCCACCGCATGGTGTGGTCGCTGGGCGTGGTCGGGATACTGCTGCTGGCCATGCGCCGCTGGGGCTGGATACGGGAGCTGCTCCGGCAGCCCCGCAAGCTCGGCCTGACCGCACTGGCCGCCTCGGTGATCTCCGTGAACTGGGGCCTGTACATCTGGGCCGTCAACAACGGCGCGGTCGTCGAGGCCAGCCTGGGCTACTTCATCAACCCGCTGGTCACCATCGCGATCGGCGTGCTGGTCCTCGGTGAGCGGCTGCGCCGCGCGCAGTGGGCGGCGGTCGGCATCGGCGTGGCCGCCGTGCTGGTGCTCGCCATCGGGTACGGGCGGCCGCCGTGGATCTCGCTGGTGCTGGCCTTCACGTTCGCGGCGTACGGCCTGATCAAGAAGAAGCTGAACATGGGCGGGGTCGAATCGCTCGCCGCCGAGACCGCACTGCTGTTCCTGCCCGCCCTCGGCTACCTGCTGTGGCTGGGGACGCAGGGCCGGCTGAGCTTCGCCTCCGAAGGCCTCGGGCACTCCGCGCTGCTCGCCTCGACCGGACTGGTCACCGCGATCCCGCTGGTCTGCTTCGGGGCGGCCGCGATCCGGGTCCCGCTGTCCACGCTCGGGCTGCTGCAGTACCTGGCCCCGGTGTTCCAGTTCGCGCTCGGCGTCGTGTACTTCCACGAGGCGATGCCGCCCGAGCGCTGGGCCGGGTTCTCCCTGGTCTGGGCCGCGCTCGCGCTGCTGACCTGGGACGCGCTGCGTACGGCCCGCAAGACCCGGGCCGAGGCGGCCCGGCTCGCGTCGGCCCGCGCCGCCGGGCCGGCCGCGTCGGCGGCGCCCGCGCCGGAACCCGAGCCCGCGTAGACCACCGGCACCGCGCCGAGCGCCTCATACCGCTCACGGCCCCCACCACGGAACCCCCGTGGCGGGGGCCGTCCGTTTTCCGAACCATCCTGACCGGTTCTCGGTCTTGACGGGCCGTCACGCCTGCACTCAACATCAGGCTCGCACTGACGCACGATCGCTCACTTGCGCCACCCCGCACGTTCCGTTCAATCCCCAACGGAATTCCGGAGTCCCCCACATGAGCCTGTCCGTCTCCCGGCGTCTGGCCGCCGTGACCGCGATCGCGGTCGCCGGCCTGTTCGCCTCCACCGCCCCCGCCGCACTCGCCGCCCCCACGGCGGTGGCCGCGGCGCCGGCACCGCCCGACATCCCGGTCGCCAACGTCAAGGCGCACCTGGCGCAGTTCCAGTCCATAGCCACCGCCAACGGCGGCAACCGCGCCCACGGCCGGGCGGGCTACAAGGCCTCGATCGACTACGTGAAGGCCAAGCTCGACGCGGCCGGATTCACCACCACCCTGCAGACCTTCACGAGCAGCGGCGCGACCGGCTACAACCTGATCGCCGACTGGCCGGGCGGCGACCCGAACTCGGTCCTGATGTCCGGCTCGCACCTGGACTCGGTGACCGCGGGCCCCGGTATCAACGACAACGGATCCGGCTCGGCGGCCGTCCTGGAGACGGCGCTGGCCGTCTCGCGCGCCCAGCTCCAGCCCACCAAGCACCTGCGGTTCGGCTGGTGGGGCGCGGAGGAGCTCGGCATGGTCGGGTCGAAGTACTACGTGAACAACCTGCCGAGCGCGGAGAAGGCGAAGATCTCCGGCTACCTGAACTTCGACATGATCGGCTCGCCGAACCCGGGCTACTTCGTCTACGACGACGACCCGACCATCGAGCAGACGTTCAAGAACTACTACGCGGGGATCGGCATCCCGACGGAGATCGAGACCGAGGGCGACGGCCGCTCCGACCACGCCCCGTTCAAGAGCGCGGGCATCCCGGTCGGCGGTCTGTTCTCCGGCGCCGACTACACGAAGACGGCGGCGCAGGCGCAGAAGTGGGGCGGCACGTCCGGGCAGGCCTTCGACCGCTGCTACCACGCCTCGTGCGACACCTCGGCGAACATCAACGACACCGCCCTGGACCGCAATGCGGACGCCATCGCGTACGCGGTCTGGAACCTGGGCGCGGCGACCCCGGTCCCGCCGGGCCAGTCGTTCGAGAACACCGCGGACGTGAACATCCCGGACTCCCCCGGGGCCGCGGTGACTTCGCCCATCACGGTCTCCGGGGTCACGGGCAACGCGCCGGCCACCACCAAGGTCGACGTGAACATCGTCCACACCTACCGCGGTGACCTGGTGGTCGACCTGGTCGCCCCCGACGGCACGGTGTACAACCTGCACAACCGCAGCGGCGGCAGTGCCGACAACCTCGTCCAGACGTACACGGTGAACGCCTCCGGCGAGGTGGCCAACGGCGTCTGGAAGCTCCAGGTCAAGGACGCGGCGGCGCAGGACACCGGCTACATCAACAGCTGGAAGATCACCTTCTAGGCCCGGTCCGGCCCTCGGACGCTTCCGGCCCTAGGACGCCGTCCGGCCCTGGGACGGCGGGACCGTCAGCGGCTCCCGTATGAGGGTGCGGAGCTCCTCGGCGACCGTTGCGATGTCGGCGCGGCCCAGCTTCGCCGCCTCCACCAGGTCGCCGAGGTCCTCCGGCGAGGGAAGTTGCCTGGCCCCCGCCACGCGCAGGTACGAGCGCGTGGCGGCGGCCGCGTAGAACTCGTTCATCGGCGATTCCAGCGCCGGGCACACCGCGAGGGTGTGCAGAAACGCGGCGGCCCGCCACGCGGTGTCCGGGGCGGGCTGTTCGGGCACCAGGACGAGGTCGTTCTGGTGCCGGGCGACCGCGGCGGCCACCCCGGAGGGATCCCACACGGCGGGATCTGACGGGAGATGGTGGGCCAGAGCGGTCCAGGCCCACTCCATGGTGATCTTCAATTGCCGAACCGCTCCTGGAAGTAGCCCCAGTGGTCGGCGAACTCCTCGATGCCGGAAAGGAAGTTCTTCCGGTCCTCGTCCAGCTCGCGTTCCGTTACCTCGGTGATCAGCGCGGTGACCGTCGTGCCCAGCGCCGCCGCGCGTGCCTTGAGGCGCTCGTGGAACTCTTCGTCCAGGCGGATGGTCACATGTCTCGACATGCTTTTCACCGTACAGCGGGCTTGCTGTACAGGGAGCCGGAACGGCCGAAGGGTGGGCAGGGACACAGTCCCCGCCCACCCTCCGGACGGTGCCGTTACTTGTTGGCGTTGGCCGCCTGCACCAGCGCGTCCTTGGTGACCGCGCCGACGTAGACCTTGCCGTCGTCCGTGATCAGGGCGTTGACCACGCGGGTCTTGAAGACCCGGCCCTCGCCGAACTTGCCGGTGACCTTGCCCCCGAGGGAGTCGAGGAACTGCTTGGCCTCCTTCGGTGCGTTCTTGTCGCCCGCCGCCTTGTCGAGGTCCTGGAGGCCCTTGCCGGCGCCCGTGTCGATGCGCGCGATGGCCGACCAGCCCTCGCCGAGGACCTTCGTGTCTCCCTTGCCGTCCTTGCCGGCCTTGCCGGCCGCGCCGCCGGTCAGGGCGTCGAGGCCGGGGAGGGACTCCAGGCCCTTGAACCGCTTGCCGTGGTCGCCGCCCTTGGCCCCCTCGGCCGCGCCCTCGGTCACCTTGGCGCCCTTGGGCGCGGTGAACGCGAACGTGTCGGCGGACGGCTTGCCGAAGTCCACCTTGGTGAACCCGGCGTCGACGATCGGCTTGCCGCCCTCGGTGGCCAGGACCTGCACGCGCAGCGGCACGCCGTTCTTGGCATCCACCGCGATCTTGACCGAGGCGATCGTGGATCCGCTGTGCTTCGGCTTCAGCACCAGCTGGTAGGCGTCCCGGCCGGCCACCTGTGCGGTCTCGCCCACGCTGACGTCCGTGGTCGGGCCGGCGGCCTTGAGCACGTCCTGTGCGAGCTGCTGGGGCGAGGCGCCGCCCAGCCGGTCCGCGGTCTTCTTCCCGTCCTTGCCGGGGGCGGCGCCCTCGGGGTTCTTCTCGTGCCAGACCTCGTTGGCCTTGCTGTCGTACCCCCAGACGTCGGCGCCGTTGTGGATGAGGCTGTACTCGTCCTTGCCGTCCACGAACGTGAGCTTCTGGCGGTCCGGGCCGTCGGCCGCGACCCGCACGGTGTTCGTGCCGTTCGCCAGCTGCGCGATCTTGTCCTCGGGGTTGGCCGAGCCGCCGGTGACGCCCCCGCCACCGCCGAGGAGACCGCTCGCCAGGGTCGGCAGCCCCAGGTCGGTGCTGATCTTCGCGCTGCCGGACAGCTGCTGCACGTCGGAGGCGGCCACCTTCTCGATGAGCTGCTGCGCCGTCACCTTCGGCAGGTCGGGGCCGCCGGAGTTCGCGAAGGCCGGGACCATCGCCACGGTCGCGGCGGCCACACCCGCCACCGCTACCGGTACGGCGTACCGGGCGGCCTTGCGGGTCTTTGCGTTCGTTGCCATGTCTGCCCTACCTCTTTGTCACCCGTTCTGGTGTGTCTCCATCTGACCAAAGGGGAGGGGGTCGGGGCGTCACTCCCCGGGCTCAACTCGGCGTACGCCCCAGGGATGACACGACGAGGGCCCCGCGTCCACCACCCGTAGGGGACGCAGGGCCCTCGCCTCTGCCGTACGGCGGATCCGGGCCCGCCGGCCCGCACCCGGCGCGCACCCGGTCCGTACCCGGCGCGCGTCCGGCCGCGCCCTAGCCGGCGCGGTGCACCACGGCGTCGCACAGTTCTTCGAGCGCCGACTTCGCGAAGCACTCCGGCAGCGGCGCGAGCGTGGCGCGCGCTTCCTGCGCGTAGCGGATGGTGTCGCGGCGGGCCTGCTCCAGGGCGGGGTGCACCCGCAGCCGGGCGAGCACGTCCGCGTGCCGGGCGTCGTCCGTCAGGTCGCCGTCCAGGAGGCGCACGAGCTCCAGGTCGTCGGGGTCGCCGCCCTGGGCCGCCATCTGGCGCAGCAGCAGTACGGGCAGCGTGGGGATGCCCTCGCGCAGGTCCGTGCCCGGGGTCTTGCCGGACTCGTGCGCGTCGGAGGCGATGTCGAGGAGGTCGTCGGCGAGCTGGAAGGCGGTGCCGAGGCGTTCGCCGTACTGGGTGAGGATGTCGACGACCGACTCGTCGGCGCCGGACATCAGCGCGCCGAACCGGCCGGAGACCGCGATCAGCGAGCCGGTCTTGCCGGCGATGACGTCGAGGTAGTGGGCGACCGGGTCGCGGCCGTCGCGCGGGCCGGCGGTCTCCAGGATCTGGCCCGTCACCAGCCGCTCGAAGGCCTCGGCCTGGATGCGCACGGCCTCCGGCCCGAGGTCGGCCAGGATGTGCGAGGCGCGGGCGAACAGGAAGTCACCCGTCAGGACGGCCACCGAGTTGCCCCAGCGGGCGTTGGCGCTGGCCACGCCGCGGCGCTCGTCCGCCTCGTCCATGATGTCGTCGTGGTAGAGCGTCGCCAGGTGGGTGAGCTCGACGACGACCGCGGCGGGCACGATTCCGGGCGCGTAGGGATCGCCGAACCGGGAGGCGAGCATCACGAGCAGCGGCCGGAACCGCTTGCCGCCGGCCCGGAGCAGGTGCTGTGCGGCCTCGGTGATGAAGGGGACTTCGCTCTTGGTGGCCTCCAGCAGACCCGCCTCGACGGCGGCCAGTCCGGCCTGGACATCGGTCTCAAGAGCCTGGTCCCGCACGCTCAGTCCGAACGGCCCGACGACGGTCACGAGGGGTACTCCTGTCTGCTGACGATCACGGTGACGATCACCTGGATTGTCGATGTGTCGCTGCCTTCACTCAAGCCAGCGTATCCGGTCTGTTTTCGATCACCGAGAGCGCCCGTCATGTCGCCACCCGGGCGCCGCCCGATGCGCACCGGTATGTTCGTGAGGAGCCGAAACAACCGGAGAATGCATTTTGTCCAGAACTGGCATGGCAATCGACGAGCCGGCGGCGCCGGTCGCCCCGGAGGCGGGCCGGCCGCCGGCCGACGGGACCATGGTCCACCCCGTCCCCGCCCCCGGCGGCTGGCTCGCCGAGCGGATCCTCGGTTCGTACCGTGCCGTGCTCGCCGCCGGCCTGCTCGCCGCGGGCGCGCCCGCCACCCTTCCGGCCGCCGTCCGCCGGCTGACGGGCCGTTTCGTCGACCTCTTGACGCTCGTCCCGGCGATCGCCCCGGCCATGATCGCGCCGGCGCCGCGGATACGGCGCACGATGCACCCCGTCCACTGAGGCGAACGAGGCGACGAGGCGGTTCCGCATGATCATCCGTACCGAGTTCCCGTACCCGACGGCCCACGAGGACGTCCGGATCCCCATGCCGGACGGCGTGGAGCTGTACGCCCGGATCTGGCGCCCCGTGACGGACGGGCCCGTCCCGGCCCTGCTGGAGTACCTGCCGTACCGGCTGACCGACTGGACCGCGCCGCGCGACTGGCAGCGCCACCCCTGGTACGCGGGCCACGGCTACGCCTCGGTCCGGGTGGACGTACGGGGCCACGGCTGCAGCGGCGGCGATCCGGGCGACGAGTACGACGCGCGGGAACTGGCCGACGGGGTCGCGGTGGTGGAGTGGCTGGCGGCGCAGGAGTGGTGCACGGGGTCGGTGGGGATGTTCGGGATCTCCTGGGGCGGGTTCAACTCCCTCCAGGTCGCGGCACTGGCCCCCGAGGCCCTCAAGGCCGTCGTCACGGTCTGCTCGACGGACGACCGGTACGACAACGACGTCCACTACATGGGCGGCTCCGTGCTCGCCGTGGACATGCACGCGTGGGCGGCGACCATGCTGGCCTTCGCGGCCCGCCCGCCGGACCCGCTGTTCGCCGGCGACGGCTGGCGCGAGCAGTGGCTGGCCCGGCTGGAAGCCGTCGAACCCCTGATCCACACCTGGCTGGCGCACCAGACGCGGGACGGCTACTGGCGCCACGGCAGCGTCTGCGAGGACTACCCGGCGATCGGCGCGGCCGTGCTCGCGGTCGGCGGCTGGCACGACCCGTACCGGGACACGGTCCTGCGGCTGGTCTCCCACCTGCCCGCCGGCCGGGTCCGCGGGCTGATCGGCCCGTGGTCGCACCAGTACCCGGACCGGGGGCTGCCGCCCGGCCCGTCGATCGGGTTCCTCCAGGAGACGCTGCGCTGGTGGGACCACTGGCTGAAGGGCGCCGACAACGGGGTGATGGACGAGCCCCTGCTGCGCTCGTGGATCTCGGAGTCCCATCCGCCGGCGACCACGTACGAGGTGCTGCCGGGCCGCTGGGTCGGGGACGCCGCCTGGCCCTCCCCCGCGGTCACGCCGGTCACGTACGCGCTCCAGGGCGCGCCGGTGGCCGTGGCGTCGCCGCAGCACACGGGGCTGGACGCGGGGCGGTTCTTCCCGTTCGGCAACTCCGCGGACCTGCCGCCCGACCAGCGGGAGGAGGACGCGAAGTCCGCCTGCTTCGAGTTCCCGGTGGGCCGCGAACCGGTGGAGGTCCTGGGCCGTGCACAGGTGACGGCCCGGCTGCGGATGGACGTCCCGTACGGCCAGGTGGTGGCCCGGCTGTGCGACGTGGCGCCCGACGGCTCCTCGACGCTGGTCACCCGGGGCGCGCTGAACCTCTCCGCCCGCCTGGGCCGGGACAAGGCGGTGCCGTGGCCGGTGGGCGCGTACGAGGACGTCGTCTTCGAGCTGAACGGCATCGGGCACCGCTTCGCGGCCGGCCACCGGATCCGGCTCGCGCTGTCCTCGGCGTACTGGCCCTGGATCTGGCCGCGCGCCGGCTCCGAGGCCGGCTGGACCCTGGACCCGGCGGGCAGCGCGCTGGTCCTCCCGGTCCGCTCGTCCGCGGATCCCGGGGACGGCGGCGGGATCGCGTTCGAGCCGCCGGAGCAGGCCGAGCCGCTCGGCGTGTCGTACCCGGCGACGCTGGACGAGCCGCGGCCGGAGCGGCTGGTGGTGCGGGACGTCGCGCGCGGCCGGTGGCGACTGGAGGTCGACCCCCGGTACGGCGGGACGCGGATGTACCCGGACGGCCTGGAGTACGGCGAGGACGCGCTGGAGGTGTACGAGATCGACTCGGCGGACCCGCTGTCGGCCCGGACCCGCTCGGACTGGCGGATCCGGCTGCACCGGTCCGAGCCGGCCTGGGACGTGCGGGTGGAGACCCGTTCGGAGATCTCCTGTGACGAGGGCGGCTTCGTGACCTCGAACGAGCTCGTGTGCCGGGAGGGCGAGGAGGTCGTCTTCCACCGGACGTGGGAGCGCCGCCTGCCGCGCGCCGCGGGCTGACCCGTCAGGCGAAGAGGCGCTCCAGGACCACCGCGATGCCGTCCTCCTCGTTGGACAGCGTCAGTTCGTCGGCCACGGCCACCAGCTCGCGGTGGGCGTTGGCCATCGCGACCCCGTGCGCCGCCCATGCGAACATCGGGACGTCGTTCGGCATGTCGCCGAAGGCGATCGTCGACTCCGGGCCGACGCCCAGCGCGTGCGCCGCCCGGGCCAGCCCGCTCGCCTTGCTGACGCCCGGCGGCTGGAGCTCCACGGTGTGCTCCCCCGCCATCGTCACGTTGACCATGTGGCCGACGACCCCGCGGGCCACCCGGGTCAGTTCGTCGTCGTCGAGCTCCGGGTGCTGGAGCAGCACCTTGTTGATGGGCACGCGCCACAGGTCGGACCGGCGCGGCGCCCCCGCCCGCGGCGGCCTGGCCGCCCACGTACCGGCTCAGGACCCCGCGGCCCCCCCCGGTCGCGTCTC
>NZ_JBHYVA010000243.1:0-10972 GCF_042750055.1 Streptomyces sp. NPDC059456 | reverse complement strand
GTGCCCTCCAGGGCGTTGTAGCCGTGAACGCCTCCGCCTCCGAAGCCGGGGGGGGCGCGCCCCCCCGCGGGGGGGGGCCCGGGCCGGGCACGGCGGACCGCGCCGCGTCCGCCGGCGGCGGGTGGGGCGGCGGGGGGATCCGCAGCGGGCTGGACGCCGAGCGGGCCCGCCAGACGCGGATGGCCGTCGTCGGGGCCGTCACCGAGCGGTGGGCTCCCGAGCAGGCCGGATCCGTCGCCGGACCCTGGCAGTTGGCGGCGCCCGTCGGGCCGGCGACCGACCTCTGGGGGCTCGGCGCGCTGTTGTACCGGGCCGTTCAGGGCCATGCCCCGTATCCCGAGGACAGCGTCACCGAACTCGTCGACATGGTCTGCGCGGAGGCCCCGGCCTTCGCTGAGGAGTGCGGCCCGCTGCGCCCGGTCGTCGAGTCGCTGCTGCGCCAGGACCCCACCGAGCGCCCCGACTTCGAGGAGCTCCGGGGCTGGCTGCGTTCCCTCGTACGGTCCGCCCCCGAGCCGGACGGCGGCCTCTCGGCGCTCCCGGCGGCGGAGCCGGACCCCGCGCGGCTGCCCGTCGTGCGCCGGCGCGGCGACCTGCACGGCCGGCACCGCAATCCCGCCGCGTCCCGCACGCCGCGGTCCCTCGGGCGGACCCTGCTCGTCGGTGTTCTCGCGCTGCTCGCCGGCGCGGTGGCGTACGCGCTGCTCTTCCTGCCCCGTGCCGGGGAGCAGGGCGAGGGCGCCGCAGCCAAGGCTCCCGTCGGGCAGCAGTCCCCGGCCGCCTCCCCGCCCGCGGCCCCGTCGGCGTCCGGGTCGGCCCCCGCCAAGCCGGGCCAGACGCCCCAGTCGGCGCCGCCGCCCGCCCCCGCACCGGCCGGTTACACCACCCAGCAGGACCCGGAGCACTTCGAGATCGCCGTCCCCAACGGGTGGGAGCGGCGCGGCATGAACGAGGCCGGGCAGGTCCGCTACACCGACGGGGAGTACGTCCTGACGGTGGCCCCCGGCCGGGACAAGGTGGACGGCAGTCCGGACCCGGCGACGTACCAGAAGGACAAGGAGCCCGAACTGGCCCCGTACCGGTCCTCCACCTGGGCCAGCGGCGGCGACGTCAAGACGACGAAGGTCGGCCAGCAGCTCCGTGTCACCGGCCGGTACACGTGGATCGACGGCAACGGCCGCAGCGTCGTCGCCCGGAACTTCGTCGTGGCGCTCGGCGGCAGCTACCACGTCGTCATGGTCTCGGGTCCGCAGGACGGGGAGGGTAAGGTCACCGAAGTCTTCGAAAAGGCCACGGGGAGTTACCGGGCGGGCGGGTGACGGTCAATCAGTACGGCGATTGCGTCACAGTGCTGCCGGAACCGCGCCTTCACGGTTCCAGGAGCCCCGAGCGCTCCGTAATCTGGCCCGAAGTGCACAGAGTGGCGGGGTTTCGTGGAACAGCAGACAGGTGCGGGTGCGGTGCTCGCTGGCCGGTACCGGCTCGTGGAGCCCATCGGCAGCGGAGGCATGGGCAAGGTGTGGCGCGCGCATGACGAGCTGCTGCACAGGACCGTCGCCGTCAAGGAACTGACGGCGGGTCTGTACGTGGCCCAGGCCGACCGGGAGGTGCTGCACGCCCGGACCCAGAAGGAGGCCCGGGCCGCGGCCCGGATCCAGCACCCGGCGGTCGTGGTCGTCCACGACGTACTGGAACACGACGACCGGCCGTGGATCGTCATGGAGTACATCGACGGCCCCTCCCTCGCGGACGCGGCGAAGGCGGCCGGCCGGATCGAACCCGCCGAGGCGGCCCGGATCGGCCTGCACGTCCTGGGCGCGCTGCGCGCCGCGCACGCGGTCGGAGTCCTGCACCGGGACGTCAAGCCGGGCAACGTGCTGCTCGCCAAGGACGGCCGGGTCCTGCTCACGGACTTCGGGATCGCCGCGATCGAGGGCGACTCCTCCATCACGCGGACCGGCGAGATCGTCGGCTCCATCGACTACCTGGCCCCGGAGCGAGTCACGGGCGGGACCCCCGGCACGGCCTCCGACCTGTGGTCGCTGGGCGCGACCCTGTACACGGCCGTCGAGGCGCGTTCGCCGTTCCGCCGCACCTCGCCCATCTCCAGCCTCCAGGCCGTGGTCAACGACGAGCCGCCGGCGCTGCGGCAGTCCGGCGTCCTGGGGCCGGTCATCACCGCCCTGCTGCGCAAGGACCCGGACGAGCGGCCCTCGGCGCAGGAGACCGAGCGGATGCTGATCGAGGCGATGGAGGGGCGGGAGCCGAAGGCGGCGCAGGCGTACGTGCCCACGCGCGCGGTGACGCCGCAGGAACTCGCCGACGCCCAGGACCCCGACACCGCGGGCGCCGACGCCGGGGAGCAGGCCGAACCCGCCGCGAAGGCGCCGGCGGCGCCCGAGCAGGCGCGTACGACGGCCCTGCCCGAACAGCCCGGGCCGTCCCCCGTGCCGGCGGGTCCGGCGGTGAGCGGCGGCCGGATCAAGCGGGCCGCGGCGGTGGCCCTGGTGGCGGCGCTGGTCGGCGGCGGCGCCGTCTTCGGCGTGCTGAAGTTCACCGGGGACACGGACGGGGGCGCGGGCAACGGCGACGGCTCCGACAAGAACGTGAGCGCGCCCGACCAGCAGGACGGCGAGGCGGACCCGGCCCCTCCGGCGGGCTACACCGAGGTCACCGACCCGGCGGGCTTCACGCTGTTCGTCCCGGAGGGCTGGAAGCGCCAGATGGACGGCGACCAGATCGACTACACCCCGGACAACGGGAAGCACTTCATCCGGATCGCCTCCGACTCGACGCCGGACTACGCCAACCCGTACATGCACCTGCTCGACCTGGAGAAGCAGCTCAAGCAGCGCACGGACTACAAGCGGCAGAAGCTGAACCAGAACACCTTCCGGGACAGCACCCGCGCCGCCCTGTGGGACTTCACCTGGACGGAGAAGGGGGCGCACGCCGGGCCGCGCCGGGCGATCGAGCAGATGTACATCGCCCCGGACGGCACCGAGTACGCGGTGTACATGTCGGGTCCGACGGCGGACTGGCAGACCACCCGCGCCCAGTTCGACAACGTGCTGAGCGGCTGGGACCCGCCGGCCAAGAAGGGCTGAGCCGGCCCCCGGCAGGGGCGCACCGGCCATTGCGCCAGCGATCGCTGGCGGAAATGGCAAAATCCGGTTACCGACGGGTACCCAAAGCCCCGCGGGCGGAATACGCTCACCGCCATGACGGACTCGCAGGCCCCGGCCCCCCTCCGCAGCGCACCGCAGCCCACCAACCCGGTCGCCCCCGCCCCGGCCGGTGCCCGCACCGCCGCCGACGTGGTGACCCCCGACCTGGTCGCCCGGCTCACCCGCGGAGTGATCGGCTCCGGCCGCACCGCCAACCACACCCCCTTCACCGGGGCCAAGCTGGCGGACCTCCCCGAGGCCACCCCCGAGGACGTCGCCGAGGCCTTCGAGCGGGCCCGCGCCGCCCAGGGGGCCTGGGCCGCCGTCCCCGTACGCAAGCGGGCCGCCGTACTGCTGCGCTTCCACGACCTGGTGCTGGCCCGGCAGGCCGAGGTGCTCGACCTCATCCAGCTGGAGACGGGCAAGGCCCGCCTGCACGCCCACGAGGAGGTCCAGGCCGTCGCCGTCGCCTCCCGCCACTACGGCCGCAAGGCCCCCGCGTACCTGCGCCCCAAGGGCCACACGGGCGCCATGCCCACCCTCACCAAGGTCACCGAGCTGCGCCAGCCGCGTGGGGTCGTCGGCCAGATCGCCCCCTGGAACTACCCCCTCGAACTGTCCGTCGGCGACGCGCTGCCCGCCTTCGTGTCCGGCAACGCCGTCGTGATGAAGCCCGACACCGAGACCGCGCTCACCGCGCTGTGGGCCCGCGACCTGCTGATCGAGGCCGGACTGCCCGCCGAGGTCTTCCAGATCGTCCTCGGCGAGGGTCCCGTCGTCGGCCCCGAGGTGGTCCGCCACGCCGACTACGTCTCCTTCACCGGCTCCACGCGCACCGGCCGCGAGGTCGCCCGGGGCGCCGCCGACCGCCTGGTCGGGGTCTCCCTCGAACTCGGCGGCAAGAACGCCATGCTCGTCCTCGCCGACGCCGACATCGAGAGGGCCGCTGCGGGCGCCGTGCGCGCCTGCTTCTCCTCCGCGGGCCAGCTGTGCATCTCCATCGAACGGCTCTACGTCCACGCCTCGATCGCCGACGCGTTCGTCGAGCGCTTCGCCGCCCGGACGAGGGCCATGCGGCTCGGCGCCTCCCTCGCGTACGGCGCGGACATGGGCTCGCTGGTCGGCGAGCGCCAGCTGGAGACCGTGCAGCGGCACGTCGACGAGGCCGTCGCCAAGGGCGCGACCCTCGTCGCGGGCGGCACCGCCCGCCCCGACATCGGCCCGCTGTTCTACGAGCCCACCATCCTCGACGGCGTCGAGGCGCCGATGGCGGTCTGCGGCGAGGAGACCTTCGGCCCGGTCGTCTCGATCTACCGGTTCACCGACGAGGACGAGGCCGTCGCCCAGGCCAACTCCACCGCGTACGGGCTCAACTCCAGCGTCTGGACCAAGGACGCCCGCCGCGGCCACGCCGTCGCCGCCCGCCTGCGCACCGGCACCGTCAACATCAACGAGGGCTACGCCCCCGCCTACGGCAGCGCGCAGGCGCCCATGGGCGGCATGAAGGACTCCGGACTCGGCCGCCGGCACGGCTCCGAGGGCATCCTCAAGTACACCGAGGCCCAGACGGTCGCCCACCAGCGGCTGCTCCCGATGGCGCCCTCGCTGGGCATGGACGACGAGAAGTACGCGGCGTTCATGACGCGCAGCCTCAAGGTCATGAAGGCATTGCGGCTCCGTTGATCCTGCGGCCCCGTTGATCCTCCGACTCCGTCGACCCTCCGACTCCGCCAGGGAGCAGCACCGTGTCTGAGCCGTACGACTACGACGTCATCGTCATCGGATCGGGTTTCGGAGGGTCGGTCTCGGCGCTGCGGCTGACCGAGAAGGGGTACCGGGTCGGCGTCCTGGAGGCGGGGCGCCGGTTCACCCGCGAGGGCCTGCCCAGGAACAGCTGGGACCTGCGGAACTACCTGTGGGCCCCGGCCCTCGGCCTGTACGGGATCCAGCGGATCCACCTGCTGGGCAACGTGATGGTGCTCGCGGGCGCCGGGGTGGGCGGCGGCTCGCTCAACTACGCCAACACCCTGTACGTGCCGCCCACCGCCTTCTTCGAGGACCGGCAGTGGGCGTCCATCACCGACTGGCGCGACGAGCTCGCCCCCTACTACGACCAGGCCAAGCGGATGCTCGGCGTCCGCCTCAACCCGACGATGACCCCCTCCGACGTCCACCTGAAGGCCGCCGCCGAGAAGATGGGCGTCGGGGACTCCTTCCACATGGCCCCGGTCGGCGTCTTCTTCGGTGACGGAGCGGACGCCGGGGGCGGCTGCGAGGCCCGCCCCGGCCAGGAGGTCCCCGACCCGTACTTCGGCGGCGCAGGCCCCGCCCGCAAGGCCTGCACCGAATGCGGCGAGTGCATGACCGGCTGCCGGCACGGCGCCAAGAACACCCTGAACGAGAACTACCTCCACCTCGCCGAGCGCGCCGGCGCGGTCATCCACCCGATGACCACCGTCACCGCGCTCGCCGAGCACCCCGACGGCGGGTACCGGATCCGCACCGTCCCCACCGACGCCCGCCGCCGGGGCATCACCAGGGAGCTGCGCGCCCGGTACGTGGTCGTCGCGGCGGGCACGTACGGCACCCAGACGCTGCTGCACACGATGAAGGACAACGGGCTGCTCCCGCGGATCTCGGACCGGCTCGGCGAGCTGACCCGGACCAACTCGGAGGGCCTGGTCGGCGCGCAGACCGACGACCGCCGCTACCGCAGGCGCCGTGGCGCGGGCCCCGGCGCGGAGCGGCGGGCGGACTTCACCCGGGGCGTCGCGATCACCTCGTCCGTGCACCCCGACGCCGACACCCACATCGAGCCCGTCCGGTACGGCAGGGGCTCCAACGCCATGGGGTTCATGACCGTCCTCCAGGTGCCGTACGCGAAGAACCGGGTACGGGCCTGGTTCGCCCGGACGGCGAAGCACCCGGTGCAGCTGGCCCGTTCGCTGTCCAACCGGCGCTGGTCGGAGCGGACGATCATCGGGCTCGTCATGCAGTCGCTGGACAACTCGCTGACGACGTACCGCAGGCCCGGCGGCCTCGGCAAGGGCCTGCTCACCGCCCGCCAGGGGCACGGCGCCCCGAACCCGGTGCAGATCAAGGAGGCCACCGAGGCGGCGACCCTGCTGGCCGAGGAGATCAACGGGTTCGCCGGCAGCAACATCGGCGAGCTGATGGGCACCCCGCTGACCGCGCACTTCCTCGGCGGCTGTCCGATCGGCGCCTCCGCGGAGCAGGGCGTGGTGGACCCGTACCACCGGCTGTACGGGCACCCGGGCATCTCGGTGGTCGACGGCTCTGCGGTCTCCGCGAACCTCGGGGTGAACCCGTCGCTGACGATCACGGCGCAGGCCGAGCGGGCGATGTCGTACTGGCCGAACAGGGGCGAGCAGGACCCGCGGCCGGAGCAGGGCGCGGCCTACGTCCGCCTGGCAGCGGTGGAACCGGTCCGTCCGGCGGTCCCGAAGGAGGCGTTCGGCGCGCTGCGGCTGCCGTTGCTGCTGCCGGTGCCGGAGGTTCCGAAGAAGCCGTGACCGCGTGGGACGCGTACCGGCGGCGGGTTATGCGCTCCCCCTCCGAGCGCAGACCCCGCCGCCGTGTACCTAAGTGACAGGTGATCAGTCCGGATGGTTGCATGTGATGCCCGTCACCCCTCCAGGGGGGCAACTGTGACCCTCCCTCGGCGGTCTCGATCTTCATGGACAAGCGCATCTCCCTCATGGCGGCTACGGGGTTGGCGACGCTGAGCCTCGGCGCAGCCGCCCCCGCGCTCGCCGCGGAACCCGCAATCCCCCTCAGCGGGCCCTCGGCCCAGGTGCTCCAGCCCTACCCGGACTCGGGCACCTCGAAGGAGCGGAGCCTCCGTTACGACCTCGACCCCGCCGCCGCCGGAACCGGCCTCCCCGGCGAGTTCACCCTCACCGTCGACCTGACCGGGGCCACCGGGCTCGCATCGGTCCGGCTCGACCCGGCCAAGCCCCGGCCGAACTGCACGACGAGCGCCACCGCGATCGTCTGCAAGCAGCAGGGCCTGTCCGCCGGAACCGGCGGCAACGGCATCGACCTGCTCGTCTCCGCCGCCCAGGGCGGCAAGAACGGCGCGAGCGGTGAGATCACGGTCAAGGGCGCGGTGGCCGGGGCGAGCGTCACGCCCGTCACCACCAAGCTCACCGTCGGCGGCCCCGACCTGCACGTCGGGGAGGTCAAGCCGAAGGCGGAGGCGACCGCCGGCGAGCAGCAGGACCTGCCGCTGGCCTTCGCGAACCGGGGCACCCTGGCCGCCCGGTCGGTGGCCCTGGAACTGGACGCCACGGCCGGCCTGGAGCCGGTGGAGACGTACGACAACTGCAGCCGCCAGGACCACGGCGGTACGGGCTCCACCACGGTGTGCCTCGTCGAGGGCGAGTTCCTGCCGGGTGAGTCGTACCGGCTGTCGCCGGACTCCCCGCTGCACCTCAAGACGACCGAGCGGGCCTACCGGGACTCGCTGCGGTACGGGTTCGTCCCCGACCCGGCGCCCGCCCGGGACGCGCCCGCGGCCAAGACGGCCACCGGCAAGCGGCTGATGCTGGTCAAGGCGCCGGCGGCCGTGCCGGTCACGGACTCCCACCTGGTCCCCGGCGCGGGCCGGACCGGGAACACCGACCTGAACCCGGACGACAACCAGCGCGCGTTCGACGTCACCGCCAAGGGCGCCACGGCCGACTTCGAGGCCGTCACCGCCTCGCCCGCGGGCAAGGAGGGCGACACGGTCACCGCCGCGCTCGGCTTCCGCAACAAAGGCCCGGCCGTGATCGACCACGTGCGGTCGGGCGAGAGCGCGGCCCGCACCGACATCGTGATGCCGGCCGGCGTCCGGGTCACCGACGTGCCGCGCGGCTGCCGCGCGGTCAACGCGGACGGCAGCGACCGCACGGAGCAGACCGGCGCGCCGCGCTACTTCTGCGACGGCGGGACCCTCGCGGACGTCCGCGCCCCGTACACCCACACGTTCACCCTGAAGATCGAGAAGGCGGTCGCGAACGCCAAGGGCTCGGTCACCGTCGGCGAGCCGGCCGCGGCCGGCACCAGGCTGCACGCCATCGACCCGGTCGCGGGCAACAACACGGCCGCGTTCACGGTCGACGTCAAGGCCGGCGCGAGCGCGAGCCCGTCCGCCTCGGCCTCCACCTCGCCGTCCCCGTCCGCCTCGGTCTCGGCGTCGGTTTCGGCGAGCGCGTCCTCGTCGGTCTCCGCCGGCGGCGGCGCGCGCGGCAACCTGGCCTCGACCGGCAGCACGGTCGGCCCGATCGCGCTGGGCGCGCTCGGCGCCGTGGCCGCCGGCGGTGCGCTCTACATCGGGGCGCGCCGCCGCTCCGGCAAGCACGCGTAGCCGCACGGAACGAAGAACGGCCGGCCGGGGGCGTCCCCCTGGCCGGCCGTCCTCTTTCCGGGGTGACCGGGCTGCTATCCCCTGCCGTCCGGTCACGCGAAGGAGCGAGGTCCCACGACGCACGTTCCGGAGGTCCCGTGCGCCTCATCGCTCCCGCGGAGCCACGCGTGGTGCTGCGGTCCCGCGCCCGGCTGACGCGGCCATCCACACCAACGAAGACCGCCGGGGCCGGTCACGGGCCCGGACGAGTGACGAACGGGCGTCAGACGCGGCCGCGGCACAGCTCCAGCAGGGTCATGGCGAGGGTGGTCCCCGGCTTCCCGAGGGCGTCGCTCCAGTGCGCGAGCACCTCCATCTCGCGCGAGAGGTGCACGCGGCGCCCGCCCGAGGCGATCCGGGCCTCCTGGATGACGGTGGAGACGGCCATCCGCTCCTGGATCAGGCCGATGATCCGGTCGTCGATGGCGTCGATGCGCTCACGGGACTCGGCGATCAGCTGCGCGGGGGTGGTGGTCACGGTCATGTTCTTACTCCTGTGGGTCGTGCCGGCAGGAGCGGAAACGCCAGAGCGCCCCGGTCCTGTCGGACCGGGGCGCTCTGGGAAGTCAGCGGCTCAAGCGAGCATCACGAGGACCCATGGCGACCGGACCGGCCGGTGCCATAGGTAAAGAGGAAGCTCAGCTGCTTGCGCATGGTGTGGATTATGGCCGCCCACCGCCTCCCGGGCCAACCCGGCCCGGATCGTGAGACGTGGGCCTCGGATGGTGCGACAAACCGGGGCCCGGCGCCACCGGTAGAATCGACAAAACAGCCACCTCTTCCGCCGGAAGGCCGCCCCGTGCCAGAAGCACCCTCCGCCGCCCACGACAGCGCCCCGGACACGGTTCTCGTCGTCGACTTCGGCGCCCAGTACGCCCAGCTCATCGCCCGCCGCGTCCGCGAGGCACGGGTCTACAGCGAGATCGTGCCCAGCACGATGCCCGTGGCCGAGATGCTCGCCAAGAACCCCAAGGCGATCATCCTCTCCGGCGGCCCGTCCTCCGTCTACGAAGAGGGCGCTCCGCAGCTCGACCGCTCGATCTTCGAGGCCGGGATCCCCGTCTTCGGCATGTGCTACGGCTTCCAGCTGATGGCGGTCACCCTCGGCGGCACCGTCGACAACACCGGCGCCCGCGAGTACGGCCGTACGCCGCTCGCCGTCTCCAAGGCCGGCTCCACCCTCTTCGAGGGCACCCCCGAGAACCAGTCGGTGTGGATGTCCCACGGTGACGCCTGCTCCGCCGCGCCCGAGGGCTTCACCGTCACCGCGTCGACGAACGTCGTCCCGGTCGCGGCCTTCGAGAACGACGAGAAGAAGCTGTACGGCGTGCAGTACCACCCCGAGGTCATGCACTCCACGCACGGCCAGCAGGTGCTGGAGCACTTCCTCTACCGCGGCGCCGGCCTGGAGCCCACCTGGACCACCGGCAACATCGTCGAGGAGCAGGTCGCGGCCATCCGCGCGCAGGTCGGCGACAAGCGCGCCATCTGCGGCCTCTCCGGCGGCGTGGACTCCGCGGTCGCCGCGGCCCTCGTCCAGAAGGCCATCGGCTCCCAGCTGACCTGCGTGTACGTCGACCACGGCCTGATGCGCAAGGGCGAGACCGAGCAGGTCGAGAAGGACTTCGTCGCCGCCACCGGCGTGCAGCTGAAGGTCGTCGACGCCCAGGAACGCTTCCTGAACGCGCTCGCCGGCGTCTCCGACCCGGAGACCAAGCGGAAGATCATCGGCCGCGAGTTCATCCGCGTCTTCGAGCAGGCCCAGCTGGAGATCCTCCAGGAGGACGGCCCCGCGGTCGCCTTCCTCGTGCAGGGCACCCTGTACCCGGACGTCGTCGAGTCCGGCGGCGGCACCGGCACCGCCAACATCAAGTCCCACCACAACGTGGGCGGCCTCCCCGACGACATCGAGTTCGAGCTCGTCGAGCCGCTGCGCCAGCTGTTCAAGGACGAGGTCCGGATGGTCGGCCAGGAGCTCGGCCTGCCCGACGAGATCGTCCAGCGCCAGCCCTTCCCCGGCCCCGGCCTCGGCATCCGCATCGTCGGCGAGGTCACCAAGGAGCGCCTGGACCTGCTCCGCGAGGCCGACGCCATCGCCCGCCACGAGCTGACCGCGGCCGGCCTCGACCGCGAGATCTGGCAGTGCCCGGTCGTCCTGCTCGCGGACGTCCGCAGCGTCGGCGTCCAGGGCGACGGCCGGACCTACGGCCACCCGATCGTGCTGCGCCCCGTCTCCTCCGAGGACGCCATGACCGCGGACTGGACGCGCATGCCGTACGAGGTGCTCGCGCGGATCTCCACCCGCATCACCAACGAGGTCCCCGACGTGAACCGCGTCGTCCTCGACTGCACGAGCAAGCCCCCGGGCACCATCGAGTGGGAGTAGTCCCCACCC
>NZ_JBHYVA010000242.1:0-10996 GCF_042750055.1 Streptomyces sp. NPDC059456 | reverse complement strand
GCCGGCCGTCGGGCTGCAGGACGCGGCGCATCTCGGCCAGGGCGGCGTGCACATCCTGCTCCGTCAGGAGGTGAGGCAGCGAGTTGTCGGCGCAGACGACGGTGTCGAACTGGGCATCGGCAAACGGAAGGCTTCGCATGTCGGCGGCGGCCGTGCGCAGGCTCAGGCTCCGGCGGGCGGCCTCACGGGCAGCGCGGGCGGCGGCGCGGGGGCTGACGTCGGTCCCGGTGACGCGGTGCCCGCGCAACGCCAGGCCAATGGCCTGGGTGCCGATGCCGCAGGAACAGTCGAGTACTGCCGCACGATCCTGGCCGATCAGTGCGTCCAGGGCGTCCCCCTGCCGGCGGATGCTCGCGTCCCAGTCTGAGTAGATCAGGTGGTAGTCGTCGGCCAGTTCGTCGTAGAAGTGCGCCACCGATGTCTCGAGCATGGCCCGAGATTACCGCGCCTGACCGCCCCAGTGATCGGCACGATGCCCTCGTTGGCGACAGTGCCGTCATTGCCTCGTGAACATCTGCGAGCAGGCTGATCGCCAATCGCCAATCGCCAATCGCCAAGGAGATCCGCAGGTCAGTGGTTTGTGCCCGGGCGGAGAGTTATTGCCAAATCGTGTGGACTGGCCAGACAGCCCGATGGCCGGTCGATCGAGCATGCGGCTTGCGGTAGCGGACGTACTCGTTCTGGCGCCGGAATCCCACGCTCTCGTAAAGGTCGTAGGACTGGCGCGGGTTTGCCGTTCACCTGCGGCGGAACGCCTCCCGGCCGATCCGGATCGGCTGGGAGGCCCTGCGGCGCTTACTGGCCCGCCGCGGGGACTCCTTTCAGCGCACGATACTGCTTCGGGACGCGCGAGGTCCGTAGCTCTTTGAGGTCCGGGATGTGGTTGTACAGCGTGCCGACGGAGATGCCGAGGGTCTTGGCGATCAAGGTGATCGACTGCTCGGGTTCGAGACCGCCCGCCATCGCCAACAAACCCGCACCGACGAACCCGTCAACGCGTGTCGGCCCGCTCAACATCAAACCTGGGGCGGGTTCAAAGAGCGCGGCGAACGAGCGTAACCCGAAAGGGCGAGGGGGTTTGTGTCGGGGTTCTCTGTCTTCCCGGACAAGGCAAACGACCTCCAAATGGCAAGGTCAGAGCGAACCGACGACCTTTCTGGGGGTGATGCGGACCACGACCCGTTCGGCGTCCTCGGCCGACGCCGGGTTGAAGTCGGAGTAGTCCTTGCCCGTGTACTTGCGTGACAGCTCATTGATCAGTTCCTGTCCGCCTTCCGTGGTCAGGGTGGCCTCGCCGCGGATCTCCGCATAGGTGTAGGGCGCGTTCGCAGGGTTGATCATGACGGTGACCCGGGGGTCCCGGCGCAGGTTGCTCTCCTTGCGGCGGCCGACGGTCGTGGAGAACAGCAGGTCGTCGCCGTCCCGGGTGAGCCATGTGACGGACAGCTGCGGACTGCCGTCCGGCTGGATGGTGGCGATCGTCGCGAAGACCGGGGTGTCGTCGATGAGCTTCTGCAGGTCGTCGGAGAGTGCAGCGGACACGGGACGGGTTCCTTTCCTCGGCTTGCGGCTGTCTTCGGACGGACTGGCTTCTTCGCTGAAGATCAGCAGCCGACAGCCTGCAGAGTCGCCGTTCCTCCCGCAAGCGCATCGGGCGTGCCGGAACGAGTCCGTCGACGGTTCACCCGTCCGGCCGAGTTCCGTGGTGGGCGAGCCCGTCGAGGGCCAGGGCGAGAAGGTGGTCGGGGTGGGCCGTGACAGTGGCGGCCTGGCCGGTGATCCAGCTGAGGGTGTTGACCACGGTGAACAGGTTGGTCCGTGCCGGAGCAGATCCGCCCTCATCGCTTCAGCAACAGCACGAACCCCAATTGGTTCGCCTCGCCCCCCGAAGCGATCACTGGCGCAGCTATGAGCTCCCTGCCCCGCCCGCAGCTGCTCTTCCTGGACGGTTTCGACCGGTCGGGTCCACTGTGTGCGTGTGTGCGTGTGTGCGTGTGTGTGCGGACGGTACCCCTGCGCCCGGACGTACCCCGTCAGGACGGCGAGCAGGTGTCCGCGGCCGACGCCGGGCATCCCCTGACCGGATGCGGTTCGCAGCATCGTGGGTGAGCAGTGACGTCTTCGACGTGCTGCTGGCACGCCCGGACGTGGTGGCGGACGTGAGCACCGGCCGGGCCGTGGGCCACGCGGGATATTCCGCCGCCCGCTCAGGTTCCGGCGGCTGCGCCTGCACGTGGGCGTCGGGTCGGCCAGAGACCGGTCGGTATCAGATCAGGTCGGTGCGAGGGTCAATGGCCCAGTGATTGGGTCGCAGGACTCGCCTGGCGAAGGCCACGTTTTGGGTGCCCAGGAGCTGGAACCGAGGCTGCGGCAGATGCCGTTGGACGGGGCGTTGTTTGTTGCGGAATGCGCGTGTGTCGGCCCCACCGGCTGTCGTCGCGAGCCGGCTCGGGCAGCGTCCGGACGTCCTGCTTGCCGAGTTCCCGCCCCTGGAATTCCGGCAGTACCATCCAGCCGATCTCGGAGATGCGCTCGCCGTGTGCGTCGTGGGTCCACAAGGTCACGGTTCCCGCGACGACGTCGGGCTCGGCCGCATCGGGCACGATCATCTTCGTCCAGTCGGTGCCCGCGGACGCCCGCTGAACATCACGGTGGACCTTCGCTTCCGTGCCTTCGCGAGGCAGCGGGCCGCCAGGCACGGCCATCACGGCCGGGTTGCACCGCATCCGGACGGAGGTGTCGACGTCGCCGTACTCGACATCGCGTAGCAGCATCTGTGTTGTTCCCTTGCCTTAGGACATGGACGTCATGGCTGGCGGCGGCTGATGTCGGCCGCGTAGGCGCCCCGTCGTCCCCGGCGGCTTCGGCCGCGCGCGGCTCGTCAGGCGGGCGACGCGACCGGGACGGCCGTCAAGGCCGCGTGGAGGTGCCGGGGGAGGTCGAGGAGTTGTACGCCTTCCTGCTCGTCGGGGTCGGTACGGGCGACCACTGCGACCATTTCCTCGTCCTGGGTGTTGACCGGCAGGTGCGGCACATCGGGCGGGATGTAGAGGTAGTCCCCGGCCTTCAGTACGAGGTGATCGGCCAGGCCCGCACCGTGCCAGACCTCGACCTGCCCGGAGAGCACCAGGATCGCCGACTCGTGACCGGCGTGCAGGTGCGGGCGGCCCCGGGTGTGACCGGGCAGGCTCATCCGGTGCAGGCACAGGCCCCGGGCGCCGACGGACTGCGCCGAGATCCCCGCCGCGAACGTGCCACCCTGCCGTCCTTCGTAGCCGCCGCCGCGCACGACCACACACTCCACTGTGGTTTCCATGCGCCCCATCCAACCCGGCCCGGCCCGCCGAGCGGGGCCGGTCGCCGAGTTCTGGCCTGATCTTGTTGAGGCAGGCTCCGACCGGCCACCGCAGCCGGTCTCGGACGCCCTGGCCGTCCGGACTGCTGCCGCCGGGGAGCGGCGGTGAGCACGGGCTTGCGCAGTGGGCAGGTCGCCGAAGCGGCCGGGGTGCACATTCAGACCCTGCGCCACTACAAGCGGCGTGGCCTGTTGGCCGAGCTGGAACGCAGCAACGGCGGCCATCGCCTCTGCGGCGAGGACGCCGTCGTCGCACTGAGGGTGATCAAGGCCGTCCAGCGGCTCGGGTTCAGCCCGGACGAGGTCACCGAACTCCTGGAGACAGGCCGGCACCGGCACGGCCGCCCCGTGCCGGGCCTTCAGGACCGCGCGGCGGCCAAGTTCGCCGAGGTCGACGCGAAGATCGCCGATCTGACCACCATCCGTACCGCCTTGGCCGCCGCCGTCGAGGCGGGCTGTGACGACCTGACCGCGTGCGCGTCCAGCACGTGCTGCCCGATCCCGTTCACCGCGATCTTCACCACCTCGCCCCTGGTGAGCCCGAGCACGGACGTGGCCGTGGTGCGGTAGTCAGCCGCCGGAGATCCCGGTCGGTCTGGTCTCTGCCGGGGAGATGCCTGATGCTGTTTCAGTCATTCCGTCCTTCTCCACGGTTTCGTGAACCTACCGGAGCCTCGTCGATCCACGACGGGTTCGTGATCACCAGGGGACGACGCCGTCGTCCTCGAAGAACGAACCGGTCGGGCCGCCGTCGGGCAGGGTGGCGAGTCGGATCGGTGTGGCCGCGCCCTGTTCAGGAGTGCGGGGCCCTTGGAAGCCTGTGAAGTCCGTCGCCACCAGGCCCGGGCAGGCGGCGTTGATCAGGATGTTCGTACCGGCGAACTGCCGGGCGTACTGCACGGTGAGGGCGTTGAGGAACGACTTCGACGGCGCGTAGGCCGCCATGACGGGGCCGATCTCGATGTCCGGGTCCGCCTGCCGCGCCAGGGAGCCGACGCTACTGGAGACGTTGACGATGCGTGGCGCGGTCGAGCGCCGCAGCAGTGGCAGCATCGCGTTGGTCACCCGGACGACACCCATGACGTTGGTGTCCACGACCGTGCGGAGCACCTCCAGGTCGAGCGCGGTCGGGTCCTGCACCCACCCCGGGTCCATCTCGCCCGAGATGCCGGCATTGTTGACCAGGGCGTCCAGGCGCCCGGCCAGCCGTTCGATCAGTTCCGCGGCATCAGTGACGCTCTGGTCGTCGGTCACGTCCAGCGGTACCCCGAACGCGTCCACGCCGACGGCGCGCAGCTTCCCGACCGCGGTTTCGCGTCGGGCGGCGTTGCGGGCTCCCACGCCCACGCGGTATCCGAGGCTGCCCAGCCCGGCCGCGATCTCGTACCCGATGCCCTTGTTCGCGCCGGTCACCAGCGCAATCATCGTTTCGCTCATGCTGATGATGTTGGCTCGCGGAGGAGTGGCACTGCCAACACCGATACGGTGCCCTGTCATACCTCCCAGGTATCACCACGTATGCTGCAGCCGTGGACACCCTGGAGACCCGCGAGTTGAGGTACTTCGTGGCCGTCGCCGAGGAACTGCACTTCGGGCGCGCCGCCGAGCGCCTCGGCATGGCCCAGCCGCCGCTGTCGCGGGCGATCCAGCAGCTCGAACGGCGCCTCGGGGTCTGCCTGCTGCAGCGCAACCGCCGTGGCGTGCGCCTGACCGCTGCCGGCGAGGTGTTGTTGCACGAGGGCCGGGCGGCCCTCGACGCGACCGCTGCCGCCGCTCGCCGCACCCGTCGCGCCGGCGGTGCCGACAGCCCTGGCGGCCCCCGCGGTCGGCTGGTCCTCGCGGTGAAGGCCGCCGCGTCCCACGAACTGCTGCGGAAACTTCTCGACGCCTACGCGGCCGAGCCCGACAGTGCCGAAATCGAGGTGCTGCCGTGCGGCATTTGCGAGCAGGAAGAGCTGCTGCGTGACGGACGCGCTGATGTCGCGCTCATGCACACGCCGTGGAACTCCCTCGCCGGGTTCGACAGCGAGGCCCTGACGACCGAGGGGCAGGTTGCCGTCCTGCCTGCCGGGCACCCCCTCGCCACCCGCAAGACCTTGTCCCTGGCCGATGTCAGGGATGTCCCCGATCTGCCGCTCGCCCGCTGGCCCACCCGCGGCACTTACGCACCCGGCCCGGGTCCCGAGATCCACAACCAGACGCAGCTGGCCCAGTTGATCGCCCTCGGACGCACCGTGGCAGTCGTCCCCGACTCCGCCCGCTCCTGGCTGTGGGCCGAGCACACGGCCGTCCCGTTGACCGACGCGCCTCCCGTCGTGACCCACATCGTCTGGCCCGCCCACAGCCGCTCCCTCGCCCTGGCCGACCTGATCCGCACGGCCGCACGACTATGACCAGCTCCTGCCCCCATCGGTCAGCGCCCGGGCCTAGGAACCGCTCTTAATCGTCTAGCCAGATCAGATAAGGCCTTCGCATGTTCAGCGCACTCATCACACTTGAGATGCCATCCCGATTTCGAGGGCTCAGCAGGAAATGATCCGGTGTCAGCAATCGCGCGGCCTCGAAAGCAGAGCGCGTCTTCCCGGCTGTCGATTCCCCCAACGAGCAGAACGAAACCGCCGCTGCGGACCGTCGCATGAAGGTCCGCCTCGATGTCGCGAGGGATGTAAGGGGGAGCGCTCCAGTTCCGTTCCGCGTAGTCTCCGTCTTCGTATCGGTACGGGTGGATTCCGACCGCACGGGATCCCCGATCTCGCGGACACGTGACGGGTTGCCACGCGAATCCTTCGCCAGGAGACTGACGGCCACGCGCTCCCGCTCATGACGTCTTTCGCTCAGTGCGGACTCGTTTCTGGCCGCGGCACCGCTAAACAGGGCGACGAGTGCGGCACCAACCAGCCACGTTCTTCTCGGCTCTGGACGACGCGCTGAGCGCGGAGGGTGTCCCGGCGGAACTGCTGCCCTGGCAGTACATCTTCAGTGGGCCGCCCTCGGAGATCGGGTTCCGCATTCCCCGGCCCGTGGACGGTTCCCCGGAAATCGGCTGCTGGCCACTGGCGAAGGCAGGGCCCGCGGTGGATGCCTACCGTGTGGTGCTGGACCGGATCGACCCCGATCTCCGGTACGACTTGGAGGAGCTCATCAAGCTGCTTGACGAATGGGCCTCGGAGTGGAACCAGGGACAGGGCTCCTGGTGGTGGGCGGAGGACGGCTCGATCTTCTTCTCGATCACCGGCTGACCGACCGAGCCGAGCGGAGTCGGGACCGCCACCGGCAAGAGGCCCGAGCACGCTCCGTGGGCTGGCGGGTTGTGCGCACGGTCGCGGCGGGCCGCCGGCCGCCAGGAACGCAGGGGCCGGCCGGGCGGTGCGCAACGCCGTCTGGCGCACCCCGCTCCGCAGGGCGCCCTCCGCCCTCCACCCGGTCGTCCCGGGCCCGTGGGAAGTCAATGCCGGCAGGACGGCTGATACGGGTGCAGTTCGGTCCGCAGTACGGGTGTGCCGTCGACCGGCGCCGGGTCCTGCGCGGTCGGCCCGATGCCTCCCGCGGCGGTTTTGTCCCCGTCGGGGCCGACCGTGCCGAACACCATGTAGTTCGGCCGCAGTGCGGAGTCGCCGTAGACGACGAAGAACTGTGAGCCGTTCGTGTCGGGACCGGCGTTGGCCGTCGCCAGCAGGCCGGGCTCCTACAGGCGGCGCGCCGGTCGGATCGGTCGGTGCGAGTGGCAGGTCCACCGGACTATCCAGGGGTCATGGGGGTCCTGCCTGCCTCCGCGGCGGTCTTCCCGGCTGTCCAGGAGACCGTGACCAACGTGCGCAAGCATGCTCCCGGCGCGAGCGCCATCGTGGAGATGCGCCCTGCCGGTCCCGGACTGGACGTGACCGTCCTCAACACCGCCGCCACCCGCCCCACCCCTCAGCTCCCCGGCTCCCGGCACGGCCTGATCGGGCTGCGCGAACGCACGGAAATCCTCGCCGGCACCCTCACCGCCGGCCCCACCCACGACGGCGGCTGCCGCATCCACGCGGCCCTACCGGACCGCAGGCACTCACCGTCGATCGGCCATTCACTTCGTCCGTCCGCCCCCGCCCCTGCGGGCAGCCTTGGCTTCTGCCCTGGCGCGTGCAGCCGTACGCCTCCTGGATTCCTCCTGTGCCCAGGCGTCCGAGTCGATGCGCTTGTGGTAGATCTGGGCCGGTTCCGCGGCGCCCAGGCGCACCGTCCACAGCCACAGCGCGGCCGACACCACGAAAAGAATGAGCGCCACCCCCAAGTAGGTGGCGATCTCATCCGATTCCGGGACGCCCTCCTCGTGCATGAAGCCCGGCACCCCGGAGATGAGCGTGTTCACCCACCACGCGAGCGCCACGTTGAACAGGACAAGAGTGATCCAGTACGCGAACCGCATGCTCTTTGCAGGGCCGCTGAGCTCGCCGAGAAGGAGCAGGCGCCGCAGCGAGACGGGCTGCCTCCGGTGGCCGTCTTCCATGTCCGTCTTGGCACGTCGCACCGCCGCGTAGCATTCGTCCAGCCAGCGTTCCGCCTCCGGGTCCCGCGCCGGGCCGTCGCCCGGCACCAGTTCCTTGGCCTGGATCCAGCCGCTGATGAACTGGACCTCCAGCTGGGCCCGCTCCAGCCGACGGCGGTAGTGGTAGTCGGCGCTGCGCGCCTCGCGGCGGTCCCGGATGAGGAGGCTGGCTCCGCCCACCAGGCCGCTGATCACCGGCACGAAGAACGGGGCGAACTGCACCAAGGAGTCCATGACAGCCACCGCGCGCCTCCTTACTCCCCTCAGCATCACACCGCCGCGGTTCACTGCCCTGTCCTACAGGTCCGATCGGGTGCCTCGCGTGCCACGACGGGCTTTGCCGTACGCCACGATCACCCAAAATTTGCCGAAGTCACCGAGCAGCGGGGCGTCCGTGTGCGATCTCTCGGTTTCGTGACAGTGGTGTGAGAGACAGCCAGGTTTTGTGCGTTGCGGCTGGTCGGGGTCTGTTTCCGAGCAGGTCTCACTGCCATGGATGCAGGAGATCGGGGTGACTTCACTCTCACGAGGCGGCATTCGTGCAGGTGGCGCGCTGGCACGAAGCCGCGAGATCGCACGTATGGCTGCCCCGGACTCGGGGGTGACCCCGGGGAGGGTTGACACGGGGCCGTGAGGTTGTGGCTGGGGTCAGTCCGCTGGCGGGATCAGGCGCCGCTCGCAGGCCCGCTGTCTCGGAGGCCGTCGAGTGCGGCGGGGCAGGGCGACCGCTGCCAGGTGTTCCACGGGGACTTTCTTGCCGGCTTGGCCGAGGACCAGGCCGAGCGGGCGGTCGCCGGTGGGGAGCGGCCAGGCGCGCATGCTCGTGGTCACTTGGCTGAAGGGCAGAGCTGTTGGGGCACGTCCTCACCCCCGTACCCGGCCCGGAGGCCGCGACGAGCGGGTTGGCGCTGGTCGCGGTGCACTCCGCGACCAGGGCGCCGTCCTGTCCGCCTCCTTCTCGGGAAGCCGCCCGGCCGGGCGTGGTGTTGTTCCGGTTGGTGAGGCCGTACGCAGGTGTCGGCTGGCGTGTGCCCTGCCTGGTTTGGGAGGCGTGGGTGGAGTCGTCGAGGGTGACGGTGTGACGTTCGCCGACTCGTCCTTCCTTAACCTCCTCATCCGGCTGAACAACAGCCGGGTCAAGCCGTCGGTGCCTGGTCTCCGAGGATCGTGAACAGGGCCAGCGCCCCTGTCATCTCCAGCAGCCGCTCCAGCTGGTACGGCAGCAGTCCCACCAGAACCAAGGGAGGTGGACGCCTTCGGAACCGGTGGCGATCTCTTCGAATCCCGGGTCGGTCAGGACCGCCCGGACGCGCTCCACCAGCGCCTCCACCAGCGCCTCGCCTTCGGCCGGCTGGTCGGACACTGCAAAGAACCCCGCTGCCCGCATCCGCTCGAAGAGCCCCACATGACCCACGCCGGCATCAAAGTGGCTCTCCTCACCTACCCTTGAAGAGGAGATCACCCTGACCGAGGCTGATGGCGCCCTCAACTCTGACCGCGATCGCGTGGTGAGCGCGAGTGCGGGTATGCCAGAGTACGGACCATGATCCGTTCCGAGTTGGAAGACGAGCTGACCCCGTTCCTTCAGGGGGCTGCTTCGGCGTCATGGTCTGTTCGAGCGGCTTCGGGCAGGCGTCTGGCATCCGCTGCTGAGCTTCCCGGAGTGTCTGAGGTCCTGCACCGGCTGTTGCTCGATGGCCGCGACACCTTCGTCACTCAAGAGACGGCAGAGGCTCTGCTCGGACGCTGGGATGTGCTTGGACTGCGCTTGGTGCTCGCCGCGCTCGCCGGAGCGGATGACGACGCTGGTGATCACCTCAATGCTGCGATCACCAATGTCTGCCGTCAGTCCGATGAGGGCGTGGAACGCCTCGCGGCCCTGTGTTCAACGCTGACGTCGGATGAGGACGACGCCGTTAGCGGGGAAGCCCGCAGAATCCTCGTACCACTGCGATGACCTGACTCGCCCTGCGAGAGGACTCGAGTCCGCAGCATCGTGAAGGAAACCTCGTCCGTACATGGCTCCTGCGTTGCCCGGTGATCATTACCGCGATATCCGTGCTGCTGGCTCTGCCCGCCGTGGCGTACCTGCTCGTCAAAGCCGTCCACCTGGTGGCGACGCAGCGACCCGGCTTCAGTCGGACGGCCTACGGCCAGTGGGCCGAGGACGCGGGGGCGGGGGGCGTGCCTGTGCATTGCGGTCGTCGCCTTCGCCCTGGGCGACCTCAGCGGCTTCAACACCCGCCCCACCCGGCCCTGCCCCGACGCGCTCACCGCGCAGCACGGCCCGCAGGGCCACCGGGACGCGGACGTCGACATCAAGATCGACCGGACGTACTTCCCGGTGTCCATGGAGTGCACCTTCCCAGACGGCGTCCGTGTCGAGGTCGTCCCGGTCTGGGTCACTGCCCTGTTCGTGGGGTCGCTGGCGGGTCTCGCGACCTGCACGGTGATGGTCGCACGGTCCCGCCGGCAGGTCAGCGCGAGCCCGGGAGCTTTCGGACCTCCCCCGGCCGGCTGGTGACGACCGCGTCCCGACCCGTACGCACAGCTCCACGTCCTCGGGGCCGCCCACGGTCCACATACGCACCGCGTCGTGCCGGCACAGAGGCGCCGCTGCGCCGAGGCGGTGGCCGGGCACGCCGGATGACCGCGTAACCCCGAGCACCCTCTGCCCCGGCCTCAGGCCTGGATCTCGTTGACCAGCATGCGCAGGATCAGGCTGTGCCTTTCGGGTGGCGGGGCGGGTGTCCATCGCTGCAGTGGCGTGCGCGATGCCTCCCGCCTGGTCGCCGGACCGGGCGGGCCCGGGTACCGGCCGCGGGTGACCGCGTCGACGGTCGGCTGCCACGTCAAGGCTGGAATCCTGGTCCACGTCGGCGGGGATGAGGGCTTCCCCGACGTCCACCGCGATCAGGTCGCGGCTCTGGATCGGGCGGGGTGCGGATCGCTGTGAGGTGCCAGTGGACGTGCCGTGGCCGGGGGGGACCCACACACGCAGGGTGGCCGCCCCCCCCCCCGGCGGGGCCGCGGGGGGGCGGGGGGGCGCGCGCCCGCCGGCGCGCGGGGGGGGGGGGGGCGCGGGGCCGCGACAGGTACGCGAAGGCGAGGAG
>NZ_JBHYVA010000241.1:0-11001 GCF_042750055.1 Streptomyces sp. NPDC059456 | reverse complement strand
GTGGGGGGGTCTGTGTCTGTGTAACACCCCCCGCCGGGTGGTTTGTTTGTTGTCGATCGACTCCTGGACGGTCCGGGCGGCCAGGAAGGGCTCCGGGCTGATCGCTGCCTCGCCCTGGGCGAGGATCTCGGGGCGCAGCTCGGGCGAGTGGGCCCGTACGGCCTCGCGGTAGACGTCCAACGCGGCCAGGGCCATGGGGCTGTCGACGTAGACGGGGACGTGGCGGGGCAGGGTGCCGTCGCCGCGCAGGGTGGCGAGTTCGTGCAGGACGACCTCGGTGCGGTCGATCGCGAAGGCCGGGATGACCACGGTCCCGCCCCGGGACAGCGCGCGGGTGATCACCGAGGCGAACTCCCGGCGGGCGCTCTCGTGGTCGTGGCGGCGGTTGCCGTACGTCGACTCCATCAGCAGGACGTCGGCTCCCGAGAACGGCTCGGGCGGCAGCAGGAGCGGGTGGCCGGGGCGGCCGAGGTCGCCGCTGACGGCGAGGGTGTGGCCGTCCTCCAGGGTCAGGCGGGCCCAGGCGGAGCCGAGGATGTGCCCGCCGTGGTGCAGCATCAGTTTCGTGCCGGCCATGATCTCGATCTCGCTTCCCACCGGTACCGGGTCGAAGTACTCGACCGTGTGGTCGACGTCGTCATCGTCGTAGAGCGGCTTGGCGGGCCGGTGCTTGGACCAGCCGTGCTGGTTGGCGTGCTCGGCCGCCTCCATCTGGAGGCGGGCGCTGTCGCGCAGCACGATCTCGGCGAGACGGGCGGTGGTCGCGCTGGTGAGGATGGGTCCGCGGAAGCCGTGCCGGACCAGTCGTGGCAGGTATCCGCAGTGGTCCAGGTGGGCGTGGGTGACGACGACGGCGTGGATGTCGGAGGCGTCGCAGGGCAGCTTGGCCCAGTTGCGGCGCCGTAGGTCCGCGACACCCTGGAAGAGTCCGCAGTCGACGAGGATCCGCGCGTGGTCGCTCTCGACCAGGAACTTGCTGCCGGTGACCGTCCGTACTCCGCCGAGGAACCTCAGCAGGGCCGGGCGGGCGGTGGCAGGGGACGGGGCTGACTGGGACATGGCAGCAGCACTCCTTTCGGAACGGATGCCGCTCTCCACCCTCGCACCGCAGCGCCCCGTCCGCCGGGGACCGACCGGTCCCGGGTAGGGGCCGACCGGCCCAAGCGAGAGGGAGGGAGGCAGGCACAGCCTGGCGGTGACCCCTTCCCGCACACACAGAGAGAGAAGGCCGCGCCATGAAGGCACTCGTCTTCCACGGGCCCGGACAGACCTCCTGGCAGGACGTCCCGGACCCCTCGGTCAAGGACGCCGCCGACGCGATCGTCCGGGTCGACGCCGTCACGATCTGCGGCACCGACCTGCACATCATCAAGGGAGACGTCCCCGAGGTGACGCCGGGCCGCATCCTGGGCCATGAGGCCGTCGGGACCGTCGTCGAGACCGGCGGCGACGTGCGCAGCGTCCGCCCCGGCGACCGCGTCCTGATCTCCTGCATCTCCGCCTGCGGCCGCTGCCGCTTCTGCCGCGAAGGGCGCTACGGCCAGTGCAGTGGAGGAGGTGGCTGGGTTCTGGGGCACACGATCGACGGCACCCAGGCCGAATACGTCCGCGTCCCCTTCGCCGACCTCTCCGTCCACCCGCTGCCCAGCGCCCTGGCCGGCCACGACGCCGTACTGCTCGCCGACATCTTCCCCACCGCCTACGAGGTCGGCGTGCTCAACGGGAACGTGCGCCCCGGCGACACCGTCGTCGTGGTCGGCGCGGGACCCATCGGCCTGGCCGCCATCGCCACCGCACAGCTCTACAGCCCGGGGCGGATCATCGCCGTCGACCTCGCGGCCTCCCGGCTCGCCGCCGCGCGCGATCTCGGCGCCGATGCCACCGCGAGCGCGGAGGAAGAGCCCGAGCGGCTGGTGGAGGACCTCACCGACGGGCTCGGCGCGGACGCGGTCATCGAGGCCGTCGGCGTACCCGAGACCTTCGAGATGTGCACCCGCATGGTCCGCCCCGGCGGGCGGGTCGCCAACATCGGCGTCCACGGCAAGCCCGCCGTCCTCCACCTCGAAGACCTGTGGATCAAGGACGTCACCATCACCACGGGCCTCGTCGACACCCACTCCACCCCCATGCTGCTGCGCATGATGGCCGCGGGCCGCCTGCCCGGTGCCGCTATGGTCACCCACCGCTTCGAGCTGGACCGGATGGAAGAGGCGTACGACGTCTTCTCCCGCGCCGGCGAAACCGGCGCCCTCAAGGTCGTGCTCGGCGGACCGCAGCACGACACGGTCGCCGTACCGACCCAGGAGCAGTGAGTGCCGTGGAGAGCATGCCGAACACCCGTCCGCAGCAGTCCGACGAGATGACCCGAGGCACCGACCTGGGCCGCCGCCTGGCGGCCCGCCGCGAGGCCCTCGGTCTGAGCCGCGACGAACTGGGCCGGCGGTGCGGCGCCGACGGGACGTACATCGCCTACCTGGAGGAGCACGCCGCCAGTCCCGCCATCGGCACCCTCGTACGGGTGGCCGATGCCCTGGGCCTCACCGTGGACGACCTGACCGGAGCCAGTGCCCACCGCGTCGCCGGCCGGTCCACCGCCCGGCGCGACAGCGCGCTCGTACCGCTCGACGAGACCGAATGCCGGCGGCTGCTGAACACGCACGGCGTGGGCCGCATCGCCATCTTCACGCCCGAGGGACCTGCGGTCCTCCCCGTCAACTACCTGATCGCAGGTCCCGACGTCGCCTTCCGCACCTCCGCGGATGCCGTCACCGCCAGAGCCGCCGGAACCGAGGCCGCCTTCGAGATCGACAACATCGACGACGTGACCGCCACCGGTTGGAGCGTGCTGGCCGTGGGCGAACTGGCGGCCGTCACCGACCCGGACGAGATCCACCACCTCACCACCACGGCCCGCTCCCAGCCCTGGGCCGGCGGCCCGCGCAGCCACTGGATGAAGCTCACCCCGGCTCGGATCACCGGCCGTCGCGTGGTGCACGCATGATGAACGGCCTGCGCGCGGTCGTCTTCGACACCGGCGGACTGCCCGCCCCACTTCCGCCCCGGCCGGCACGGCATCAGCGTTCCCTCATCCCCCCTGGGCCCGGTGCCCCTGGTCCTGCCCGGAGACCGGCACTAACGCATTTGCGCAGGTCAAGAATGGTGGTTCCGCCTCCCCAAGGGCTGACACGGCAGCCACACCCTGCTCGCGTGGCGGGGCGTTCGCGATGCGCACACTGTGGATGTATCAGCCGTCGGAAGGATGAACGGAATGGACAGGCAGCAGGAGGCTCCGCGGATCGTGGTGGGCGTCGACGGATCGCCCTCATCGCAGGCCGCGCTGCGCTGGGCGGTCCGGTACGCAGGACTGGTGAGCGGGCGCGTGGAGGCCGTCGCGGCGTGGGACCTGCCCGGTGCCGGGTCGTGGTCGGCTCCGGCGGTGGACACCACGTTCGACGAGGAGGAGGCCGAGCGCCGGCTGGTCGAGGAGGTGCGCACGGTTCTCGGTGAGGACGGTGCCTCCTCGGTGCACCAGCGCCTGGTGCGCGGCAATCCGGTCGACGTCCTGGTGGACGCGGCAGACGGTGCGGACATGCTGGTCGTGGGCAGCCGTGGTCGAGGCGGCTTCAGTCGGGCCCTGCTCGGTTCGGTGAGCCATCAGACGGCGCTCCACGCGCCGTGTCCGATCACCATCGTCCGGGCGGATGCAGACGTCGCAGGCTGATGGGCCCTTCGGATCCGGAACCGGCCGAGGCTCCCGAACCGACCAGAAGGCCGACCGCCGCCGGCCTGCGGGTGCCGCCCGGTTGCGCCACGACCGCCGACGCCCACGAGGAACTGCCCGACCTCGAACACGACGGAGCGGGCATCCGCGGAGGACCGGGCCCGGCGGGTTCCGACCGACGCTGAAGCGGACGGCGTCACCGGCGACCTGGCGATCGTGCGGGCGCGGCCCGGGAGCGTGCGGTCCCGCCGACGCACCACGACCTTGCAGCGCCGTGGGTCTGACCGCCGCCCCGGGCGAGGCCTTCGTCGAGGGCGTCGCGGCGGGCGAGTCCATGGGATCGGGGCCCGCTTGCCGCATGGACACGTCCGTGGACCTGCAACGTTTCCAGGCCGGAGCCGTGTTCGTCACCTCGATCACCGACCCGGACTGGCAACCGCATGCAGCGTGCCGCGGCCGTCGTCACCGACCACGGCGGCCACACCCTCCAGGCCGTGAGCCGGGGGCGTCGACCGCGCCTCCGGAGCCCTCGCCCATGTCTTCGAAGAGGCCGATCCGGCCTGCGCCGCCTTCCTCGACCGGGCCGGGATCGCCCCGACCTTCGTCGCCCCCGACGGAATCGCCGCCGTCACGCAGCACGTCGCCGTCGCGAGGAGAGCCGCTACGGGGAGGACCGAATGGCCCCCGCCGGGATCCGTCCGGCCCAAGCGGACCGGCCGTCGGCCGCGTGACAGTGGCATCAGCCCCGCACCACGGAACCAAGGAGCGCCCGCCATGACCACCAAGCGAGTCCTGGTCGCCTACGGCACCAAGCACGGCGCCACCGCAGGCATCGCCGAACAGATCGGCAAGACCCTGCGCGAAGACGGTCTCGACGCCGTCGTGCTGCCCGCCGACGATGTCCACGACGTGCGCGCCTACGACGCCGTCGTCCTCGGCGGCTCCCTCTACGCCGGCCACTGGAACAGCAAGGCCAGGCACTGCGCAGAACGCAACGCCGACTCCCTCCGGCACCGCCCCGTGTGGATGTTCAGCAGCGGCCCGCTCGACCGCTCGGCCGAGGAACACGACATCCCCCCGGTCTCCGCCGTCGCCCGTGAGATGCAGATGATCGGAGCACGCGAGCACATGACCTTCGGCGGCAGCATCACGGCCCACACCCCGGGATTCCTCGCCAAGGCCATGACCCGCCAGGGCAAGGGCGGGGACTTCCGCAACCCCGAGCGGATCCAGAACTGGGCCCACCACATCAGCGCCGAGCTCGCCGCCTGAAGGGACGGCCCCGCCCGGCAGGCACCAGCACGGAGGCGTGCCATGCACCACCGGACGAAAGGGACGGGGGCCAACCCGCTCCGGCGGGATGCCGACCGCACCCGGACCCGTATGCGTGCCGCCTTCGCGCTGACCTGCCTGCTGGCGGTCATCGCCGGTCTCGCCCTCGGGCGGGCCGCCTGGACGGACGGCCACCGCACCGCCGAGAACATCGCGCGCCACCGGCACACCGTGACGGCCACGACGGTCGGCGAGACCACCTACAGAGCCGGAGACCAGCCCAGCAGCCGGCCGGTCACCGTGGCGACCACGACGTGGCACTACCCTCCGCAGCGCCCGCACACCGAAACCATTCCCGTTCCGGCAGGAACCCGGCACGGGGACACGGTCCGCCTGTGGGTCGACGGAAACGGCAGTGCGGCCGCCGCGCCACCCGGCCGAGCCGAGATCGCTCTGAACGCAGTGGGCATCGGCACCGGAGCGCTGGCCGGGACCGTGCTCGTCGGCGGCGCCCTCGTCGCCGTGCGCCTGCGGATCGTGGACGCGCGCAGCGCACGGTCCTGGGAATCCGAGTGGGAGGGCATCGAGCCCCTCTGGTCAGGCCGCCTGCGCCCCGGACAGGGAGCCGGCGATGACTGAGACCGCCGCCGCCCCGGACCACGCGCGACAGCGCGCCGGATCCCCTCGGACCCCTTCCCCTCCTCCGCCGCGAGCTGCACACCGGCCCCCTGGGCCGGTCGACCCGGGAGGCAGCACGCCGCCCGGCCGTCCACGGCCCGAACGAGGTCCGCCGCCGCACGCACACGAGCATCCTGAGGGAACTGCTCCACCCACTGGCCCTGCTGCTGTGATGGCTCGTTTCGGCTTTCCCGCCGCTGGTCTGGGCGAGCGACGAGCTCCGGCGCCGGGCCCGGCACCGGCACCACCGCCACTCCTGAAGCGCCCGGAGGCACACCATGTCGCACACGAGCGAATGGAAGACCCATCTCTACCTCTTTGAGGAAGAGCACATGACCAAGGCCCGCGTCGAACTCGACACCGGCACCACGCGTCTCACGGGCCACGGCACCGCACGCTGCAACCCGACGGACAAGGACGTGCCCGAGATCGGCGACGAACTCGCGGCCGCCCGGGCCCTGGAGAACCTGGCGGAACAGCTCAAGCACACCGCCTACGGCGACATGGCGGCAGCCGGGGCCGCACCGCAGCGCGCTCCCCTCACGGCCTACGACCTTGGATGAGCGGGCGGGCGGGTCTCCGGCAGCGGGCTCGGACCGGACCCTCGGGTCCGCTCCGGCCGAGCGGGGGACGTGATCGGGTACTCGGGCTGGACCCGATCGCCGATCACCGCCGGGTGGCCCCGCATTTGGGGTACCTGTCCGCGCTGCGAAGGCGAGGGGAAGCCGCCGGACTGACGGGCTTCCCCTCCCGCGCAGCCGACCGGAGCGTCGGTCGATCCCGTCGGCCGCGGTCGGCGGAAGGCTCAGAACGGCCAGGACCAGTCCGCGATCTCCGGCAGGTCGGTGCCGTGCTCGCGGATCCAGTCGTGGTGGCGGATGCGCTGGTCGGCCATGGCCTGGCGCAGTCCCTCGGCGCGGCCGGCCAGGCCCGGGACGCGGTCGATGACGTCCATGACGAGCCGGTAGCGGTCCATGTCGTTGCGCACGACCATGTCGAAGGGCGTGGTCGTCGTACCGGACTCCTTGTACCCGCGGACGTGCAGGTTCGGGTGGCCGGTGCGACGGTAGGCGAGGCGGTGGAGCAGCCACGGGTAGCCGTGGTACGCGAAGATCACCGGCTTGTCGGTGGTGAAGAGGGCGTCGTACTCGGTGCCGGTCATTCCGTGCGGATGTTCCTCGTGGGGCATCAGGCGGGCGATGTCCACGACGTTGACGACCCGGACGGCCAACGACGGAAGGTGCTCGCGCAGGAGGGCCGTGGCGGCGAGGACCTCCATGGTGGGTACGTCGCCGGCGCAGGCGAGGACGACATCCGGTTCGCGGGAGCCGTGGTCGGTTCCCGCCCACTCCCAGATGCCGGCGCCCCGCGTGACGTGGACGCGGGCCTCGTCGGCGGACAGCCAGTCGAAGGAGGGCTGCTTCCCGGCGACGATCACGTTGACCTGGTCGCGGCTGCGCAGGGCGTGATCGGCCACGGCGAGGAGGGTGTTCGCGTCCGGCGGCAGGTAGACCCGTACGACCTCGGGGCTCTTGTTGAGGACGTGGTCGACGAACCCGGGGTCCTGGTGCGAGAAGCCGTTGTTGTCCTGGCGCCAGACGTGCGAGGTGAGCAGGTAGTTGAGGGAGGCGATGGGCGCACGCCACGGCAGGTCGCGCGAGGCCTTCAGCCACTTGATGTGCTGGCCGGCCATGGAGTCGACGATGTGGGCGAAGGCCTCGTAGGTGGAGAAGAGTCCGTGGCGGCCGGTGAGGAGGTATCCCTCCAGCCAGCCCTGGCAGACGTGTTCCGAAAGGATCTCCATGACGCGGCCGTCCCGGGACAGGTCCCTGTCCGTGGCCTCCGTCCGCCCCTGCCAGGCTTTGCCGGAGACGTCGTACAGGTCGTCCAGCCGATTCGAGGCGGTCTCGTCCGGACCGACCACCCGGAAGTCCCGTCGTCCGGCGGTGTCGCGCATGATCTGGGTGAGGAAGCGCCCCAGGACCCGGGTCGGTTCGTGGAGGCCGGAGCCCGGCTTGTCGACGGGGACGGCGTACGCACCGAGGGCGGGCAGGGGGAGGGGCCGCAGCAGCCGGCCGCCGTTCGCGTACGGGACGGCCCCCAGACGGCGCTCGCCCCGAGGAATGCACGCGAGCACCTGCCCGGACGGTTGCCCCTCGGCGTCGAAGAGCTCCTCCGGCCGGTACGAGCGCATCCAGGACTCCAGCTGCTTCAGGTGCGCGGGGTTCTCCCGCACTCCTGCGAGCGGGACCTGGTGCGCACGCCAGGTGCCCTCGACCGGGTCGCCGTCGACGGTGGCGGGGCCGGTCCAGCCCTTGGGCGTGCGCAGCACGATCACCGGCCAACGTGCGTACTCCCGGCCCGGATCGGTGCCCGCCGTCCGGGCCTCGCGCTGGATGGCGGCGATGCGGTCCAGCGCCTCGTCCAGCGCGCGCGCCATGGCCCGGTGCACCGGGGCCGGGTCGCTGCCGGTCACGTACAGCGGGTCGTGGCCGTATCCGCGCAGCAGCGAGTCGAGCTCGGCCTGGGGGATCCGGGACAGCACCGTCGGATTGGCGATCTTGTAGCCGTTCAGGTGCAGGATCGGCAGGACCGCGCCGTCGTGGACCGGGTCGAGGAACTTGTTGGAGTGCCAGGAGGCGGCCAGCGGCCCCGTTTCGGCCTCACCGTCCCCGATGACGCAGGCGACCAGCAGGTCGGGGTGGTCGAAGGCGGCTCCGTAGGCGTGGGCGAGGGAGTACCCGAGCTCTCCGCCTTCATGGACCGAGCCGGGCGTCTCCGGAGCCACGTGGCTCGGCACGCCGCCGGGGAAGGAGAACTGCCGGAACAGTGCGCCCATGCCGGCCGCGTCCCGCGTGATGTCCGGGTAGGTCTCGGTGTACGTGCCCTCCAGCCAGGAGTTGGCGAGGACGGCCGGCCCGCCGTGGCCCGGACCCCAGACGCACAGGGCGTCCAGCGAGCGGTCCTTGATCACGCGGTTCAGGTGGGTGTGGACGAGGTTCAGGCCGGGTGAAGTGCCCCAGTGGCCGAGCAGCCTCGGCTTGATGTGCTCCGGCCGTAGCGGCTCGGTGAGCAGGGGGTTGTCCATGAGGTAGATCTGGCCGGCTGCCAGATAGTTGGCGGCGCGCCAGTGCGCGTCGAGCTCCGAGATGGGGTACGAGGTCATGCCCGCTCCTGAGTGCGACGGTCCGGGACGTTCGTCTACTGAGCCGATGCCTCCACCCTGCCCTCCCCGGATGGGCGCCGCGAGGGGAGGACCGGCCCTGGGCGAGGGACCGTCGGCCCCTGTGTGCCACGGCGCCAGGCCTGGAGGGTGAGGTCGGCGGTGCGGGTCCCCCCGGCCGACGCCGCTCCCCGCCGGCCGACACCAGATGCTCCGGCATCAGTACGGAGGAGGCCGAGGGCGAGCTCACGCACCGGTACCCGGGACCGGACCTCACCGCGGACGTGCTCTCCGATGCGCCCGTCCCGGCACTGCTGCACGCCGCCACGGGGGCGGAGGCGCTGGTCATCGGCGCTCGCGGGCACGGAGCGCCGGTCGGTTGCCTGCCGGGCTCCTACGGTCGGCAGGTGATCGCCGCCGCGGAGTGCCCCGTCGTGTCCGTACGCTCCGCGCACGGCAGGCAGGCCGCCGTGCCGCAGGAGGACGAGGCCGTCGTCGGGCAGCAGGGCGGCGATGTGGATCGCCGACCGGTCCGGTGGCCTGTCCTGTGGCGGTGGTCCCGCATTCCTGAAGCGGACCGGGCAGGCGGGAGGGCCGGGCACGCGACGGCCGGGCGTGCCCGGCGGCCGGTCGTTCGACGGCCGGCGCGGCGACCGCGGTGGGCGTCCGGAGTGTCTACTCCCGGATTTCCAGCACCTCGGTCAACGGGCGGCGGGGCGTGTCGGGGCCCGCGGGACCGTAGCCGAACCGGAAGACCATCTGCACGTGTCCCATGGCGGCGACCGGGTCGCGGGCCGCCCAGCGCAGCTCCGGCCATTCCAGGGGGGGGGACGTCATCGACGTGGCAAGGCCGTCGGCAGTGGCCTGGAGGAGTACGCGCTCCATTGCCTGGCCGGCCCGCAGCCAGTCGGCTCGCGTGTCCCTCTCGGTGCTGAGCAGGGCCAGCTGTGGCCGCTTCTCGAACACGGCCCAGCCGCGATCCGGTATCGGGTTGGCCCAGCCGAAGTCGCGCACGGGGGCGGGGCCGCCGGAGGCCTTCGGTCCGAATGCGGGGGCCGGGATGCCGTCGCGACGCGTGCCCGGAGCGTTCTGTGTGGGGGAGGTCCAGGCCGTGGTCTCCGCCCGGGCGAGCGGATCGATCTCCTCGCGGTGTTCGGCGTCCCGTACCAGCCCGAGCACGGTGTCGATGTGCCAGGTGTCCGGGACGGTCAGCCGGCAGCCCTCCAAGCGGGCCGCGGCCCACAGGGCGTCCAGCAGCGCGGTCGGCACCGGCTCTTCGCTGAAGGGGTACCGGCTGGTGTGCCGGCGCCGGACGGCGTCGTACAGGGGGGCCAGATCGCGGTCCGTGTCCGCGGTCTCGTCGATGGCCACCGTGGCGAGCAGCCACGGTTCGGCGTCGTCGGGCAGGAACTGCACGCGGACCGGGAGGCCGATCCCGGCTGCGGACACGCGCAGGTTGAACAGTGCCGCGGCGCAGCCGAGGTGGAGGCTGCGGTGGTCCGGGTCGGTTCGGGTCATGGCGCGGTCCGGATCCCCGTACAGGGCGAGTGCACCGCTTCCGGCATGGAACACGAACTTCCACGGCTGGGCATTGTGCATGGAGGGGGCGGTCACGGCGTCGTCGATGAGCCGGATGACGGTGTCGGGGTCGAAGTGTGGTGCGGTCACGGGAGTGTTCCTGTCTGTGCGGCCTCAGTCGTGGGCCACGACGGCGACCGGCGAGGTGGAGTGGTGCATCACCGCATGGGTGACGGGGCCGGTGCGGGCGCCGGGTGCCGGACGGTGGTTCCGCCGACCGGCCACGACGTGCCGGTCGCGGGGTGTCGCCGGGCCGGTGGACCCGACGAGGAATCCTGCGACGGCGCCGAGTCCACGAGAGCCGGGGACGAGCAGGTCCGCACCGGCGGCGGACGAGGCCCGGTCGGCAGCGGTGCAGGTGAGTCCGTTGTCGACGCCGACGACCCCCACCACGCGCTGGCACGGACGCACCACCACCGGCCGCACGCCGGTCCGCGGCCCCGTGCCGCTGCGCGTCCCCCGCCCCCCCACCCCCCCCCCGCGGCGGGGGTCCCGGACCCCTGGGCGCCCCCGCACCGGCCCCGGCCCGGTGGGGCGCCGGCCGCCGGCCCGTCCGCCCCGCCCGCCCCCCCCCCGCCCGGCCCGGACG